>JAWOEV010000061.1:0-5565 GCA_046482565.1 Lentisphaeria bacterium
AATATGACTCTCAGGTCTTTCTCTACAACCACCACATCCGCGGATCGCTTTACCTCTTCATCGTCTGGATTGAAAGCGATGCCTAGACCAGCTCTTTCCAACATGGGAGAATCGATGTGACTGTTGCCCACTGCGGCCACTTTGTCGGGGGACAATCTTTCTTTTTCAAGCAATCTTTCGAAAACATCGCCCTTGTTATTCAATTCCACTTCCAAGAAACCCTCGCCGGTAAGACCGTTTCCATCGTCGAGGATGTCGTTGGCGTAGATGTGGTCGAAGAGACCGGTGCCTATCCGCTCAGCCAGGGGTTTTAACCCGCCGCTTATTATCGCTGTCCTGCACCCGTCCTCTCTCAATGTAGATAAACACTCGTGGAAACCGGGCATGACCGGTGCTTCATACAATATCTTGAGTATGTCCTCTTTATCCAGGTCTTCCTTACATCCCTTCCATAGAGCGATGTCTCTACGTATGAATTCCAGATCATCTATCTCGTCCCTCAGATACGCTTCCAATGAATCGTCGTTATCAACACCAAAGTGATCGTGGATCCATACCCATGAACTTCTAACGTCCACTAAAACTCCGTCCATGTCGAAAACTATCATTTCAAAATCGCGCTCAGTGTTTTCTAGTACCATCTGATACTATCTTAAATCACACATTATATGATATTTTCGATGCTTTAAAAAACCCTACCACTCTTCGTCCCACAATTTCTTCATTATCTCCCTGTATCTTTTCATCGTCCTGAGGCACTTCTCCATATCTCCTTCTTCTTGGGCATAGGAAGCTCTTTTCAGTAGTTTTATAGGTTCTGATACGTCTATGCCCGATATCTTGGCTTTTTTAAGCTCGGTTTGGGCTTCCTTGATCTCGGATTTCAATGTTTCCGGTACCCTCTCAAGAACCTTTTCTTTCGCCTCTTCAGCATACTCTTCAGCTTTCTCCCAATCACCCACATCCAGTTCTTCCTTTGCCTTGTTCAATAGCTCGTTACCTTCAGACGTGTTCACCCCGATTATCTCCGCATCGAAGATCAAGCTCTCCACATCTGCCAGTTTATCTTCGGCTTTGGCTACTGGTTCTTCTCCTCTTTCAACTAGCTCTTTTGCATCGGCCAGCAGTTCCAAAGCGTCCTCGAAATTATCGTTGGTCAGCTCCGCCCTCGCGCTATCTATAAGTTCATCGATATTATCTGACTCTTCTGATTCGCTGGATAAGAGTTCGATATTGACCATCTTCTCGTCTATCTTATCACGTAAAGAGGTCTCCACTTTGACCCTTCCCTGTTCCAGAGATTCCAGAGTGCTTTCGAAATCCTGTTTCTCAGTGCTTTTCAGGGCTTGATCGACGACATCTTTTCCATCCTCTAAAACGATATCATGGTCTTTGGCGATCAGGAGAAGGGATTTGATCTCTTTAACTTTGTTCTCGATATCTTCCACGGTGACCTCTTCTTCGGTCACCTCTACTTCTGCCATGGTTTCTTCTTCGACTTTTCCTGTTTCAGGCCCTTCTACTTCGAGCTCCTCTACTTCGGATTCTACTACTTCGACTTCCTCCAACTTACCCACTACTTCTTCGATGTCCTCAGCAGGAGATTCTTCGATATCTGCTTCTTCGAGCTCCTCCATGAGTTTGCTCTCTTCCATAACATGTTCCATCTCATCGATGGCGGTAGTCAATATTTCCTTAGCTTCAGAATATCCGCCTTCCATGGCTTTCTTTTTACCCTCTTTCAACTTCTTCACGTAAGGGGGGATCTTTACATCTATCTCTTTTAATCCCTTTATATCGCTCTTACCTTCATTCTTTGCGATCTTGGCGACTTTGCGAGACTTATTCTTCATCCCGTGGTTGTGAATAACCGTCATTTACCCGCAGATTTTGCCATAGACCCTGAAATGAAAGAGGCCGGAGTTGCAGCGTTGGTCGGTGTCCCGAAAAAGAGGCGTTCGTAATCGTCGTATTTGAGATTGGCCGCCGGGGGCCAGAATTTACCGTTTTGAATATCCTGCACGACCCCAGCCGCGCAGCGGCGGGCGCTGTCGAGTATATCGGTCTCGGGTGCCCAGGTTTCAACGGTGGTGTCGCTCACCGCTTTGGGCAGGTAAAAATAGCCGGCTTCAATCTCGTTGCCGGGGTGGTTTTCGAGCCAGTAGAGAGTGTAAAGCGGCAGTTGCAGGTCGGTCCAGGCCCGTTCTTTGCCGTTGTCGTTTATTCGGGCATAATCTGGGGTATGTTCCCGACTTGTTCCCCAGAGCATCTTGGCGGGCGTGGTGGTTGATTCTGAGGTTTTATAATCTAGGATTCGGATCATGCCGTTGTCATGCCGGTCAATGCGGTCGATGCGGCCCGAGATACGCATACCGTCGATTTCGAACTGGCTGCTATCCTCGCCCATGTTTATTTCAGTCTTCATAACGGTCCATCCCTCGCGGTGCAGGCGGGCTTGAACTCCGGCGGCGGCGCGCAGACGTTGCCGGAGTGCTTCAATTTGGAAATAAACCGGGGCGGGCCAGGTTTCCCCGAAGCGCTGACGGGTCAATTCATCGAGTTTATTGAGCAAACTGTTTTCGAGCACCGCGGAATCCGTGACCCCGCGCAGTTGTTCATCCCCCAAGACTTCGAGGGCTTTGTGGCATAAGTTGCCAAAGTCCAAGGCATCGAGTTCGACCTTGCTGTCATCGACCTCTTCCATCTCGAGGATATGCGTAAGATAAAACCGGAAGGGACAGGTAAGATAATCTTTAAACTGGGTTACCCGCAAGCGCTCGGGAAGTGCGGCTTCGGGGATGGACAGCTTCCAGGAATGGTCGCGGTTGACGGTGGGGGAGGTGTGGGCCGGTGCTTCAGTGAACAGGCGGGCGGCTCGGGTGGGCAGTTCGGTGTCCGGGCAGCGGAAAAGCAGTCGGGAGGGTTTCAGCGGATCGCCTTGCGGTGATTGTTTACCGATTACAAAATAAAGATTGCCGTCTTCCCGGCGGGTGTTGATCATGGTTTGCAGCAGAAAAGCGTCACGGGCGAAGCGCCGGCGATTATCGCTCAGTCCGAGGATTGCGCGGGCGCTGTCCGGCAGAAATGGATCGGCGGTGACCGTGGCCGGAACGCGCCCTTCATTCATGCCGGTAAGGATAAGGTTCGGGGCGTCCTCCCAGGCCAGTTCCAGCCAGCCCTGCAGATCGATGGCGGCATCGGCCCGGTCCTCATAGTACCGCAGATTACGCAGACGGGTCGTCATTATATCCATAACGGCGTCGTCGGGCAGTTGCAGTTTCCGTACTGTATCTGTATCAATATCAAGGACTGCCTGTCTGACATGCTCAGCCGCCTGCTGGAATATCCGGTCTTCACTGCTGTTGACCGAGAGCGTTGAGTTTTCGAACAGTTCCCGCAGTATATCAAGGACTGTTTCGGAAATCGGATTGGCCTCATGTTTTTTGCCGAGGAATTTATCGGCGGCGTTGCAGATAGTGTGCAGTTCAGCGTTCGGGTAATCTTCTGCAGTGAACCGCGCCGTATCTGCAAAAGATACCGGCAGGTGTTTATTCTGAATTGTGTCGAGTTGCGCAAGGCACCGGGCCGGTTTAAAGCCGTCAATGGATTGGTTGAAATGTTCCAAAAAGTACGGATGCCTTAAAAGCTCGGCGAACTGGGCATATTGCGGATTCTGCAAAAAGCGGATAAGCGAATTGCTGAGCCGCACCAGTGAATGTTCTTCAAGCGGAACCCCGGCCGGGTTGAACGTGATCCAGCCGGCCTCTTTCAATTCGTGCTCCAAGTAAGGGACAACCTCATTGTCCGGGGCGCCGATCGCCAGGTTATTGGCTGCAACCGTCTTATTGCTGATCATGTGCGTGGTCATTTCAGCCTGATGTTCCGGCTTTTGGGACAGCAGCAGAGTCCGGTCGGGGTTGGGAATGTCGATCCGCGCGTTTTCCCATGCCTCGACGACGGGACGTCCCCACTCGTCAAAGCGCTCAGCTACACTCGGGGGGGCATGGACGTAAATGGCGATTGGCAGATCATTGGCAAGTTTTTTCAGAGCTGTGATCGCCAGCGGCATCGGGTCGGCCACCCCGAATATTTTGATGCTTTTTACGCCTTCCGGCAGTCGCGGTGCGCGGGCTGCTTCGATTTTGACGTTCTCGGGGTCTTGCAGGTCCAGGTTTTTCAGCTGTTTAAGATATTCGCCTTCGAGGCGCATCATATCTTCCCAGCGTTCCGGTTCAGGCTGTAGTTCGCTGGCGGCAAGCCGTTCGGCGGCGGTGGCAATGATCAGGCCGTTCTCGGCCAAATCCGCGCGCAGGCGGTTGAGGCGCCGGGCGGTGCTCACTGCCCACGTCGAGTCCTGGTTGAAAGAAGCGGGGGCGTACGGGAAAAGGGCAGGGTAATTGGCTAAATCGATCTGCAGCAAAAGCCGGGTCCAGGCCGCAAGTGATTCCGCGACTGACGCGATAGAGTGTTGCAGGGGCGGCTTGGGAGCGATCAGCTGGTCGGGCGGCACAATCGGGCCGGGGGTGACGGCGCTGTTCCGGGCGGCGGAGGCTTCGGCTAGGGCTTCACGGAGACGCCGAGCCGCATTGCGGGTCGGCACCATGATATAGGTATCCTCCAAATCAAGGACACCCTGTTCCCAGTCTGCGCTCAGGATTTCAACGGTCTTTTCGACGAGCGGTTTATCCCAACCCGGGAAATGTCGTTTTATTGTCGGCATTTACGGCCTTTCACTTTTTTGTTCATTCTGTCCTTTGAACATGACGCAATTCAGCTATCCCTTGTCAGGTCGTTGGCGGTGATATCAGCTTCAGGTAATTCCCCCTTTGCCTGGGGCACTTTGCACAGAATGGCTTCCAGTATCGGGAGCATCGCCCAAGTGCAGAACCTCAACATGTTGGTCAATAATCTCCACTTCGTCATCAGGTTGAAGGTATGCCGCCAGAGTCGCCAGCCCCAAGGGTGGGAAAAGCGAATATTTGATGGGGCGCCAAAAGGGTGATTTTGCCTCAATCAAGGCGGGCAGTATAAATTTCACTTTCAGCTTTCGGTAAGAGGACATTTATTAGTTAATATGGGGTATTTCTGCCAGGGCGCTTACGAGGTCGGCCCCGGACGGGTTCTGGAAAACGCGCAGGTCAAACTGCGGTACAACGGCCAGCAGATGATCAAATATATCGGCCTGGACAGCTTCGTACTCGGCCCAGGCGGTATGGCTGCAGAATACATAAATCTGAATGGGCAGGCCGTGCTCGGTGGGCTCAAGCTGCCGGATCAGAAAAGTCATAGCCGGTTTTACTTTTGAATGGTTCTTGAGGTAGGCGTTGATGTAGGCGCGGAAAGTGCCGATATTCGTAAGTCGGCGACCGTTGACCAAGCAGGCTTCATCGATGTTGTGCTCCCGGTTATAATCCTCAACCTCAGCCTTCTTTTTTTCCACGTATTGCTTGATGTATTCTATTTTCTTGTAGCGCTCCAGCATTTCCTGCGAGCACAGTTTAATGGTGCTCATGTCAATATTGATGGAGCGCATGATGCGCCGGCCGCCGGCCTCGAACATGCCGC
>JAWOEV010000040.1:0-11341 GCA_046482565.1 Lentisphaeria bacterium
GAACGTTTCAGGTTCAGTATGCGAAAAACCCCGAAATCGAGGTCGTTCTCAGCGAACTGGAACATCTCTTTCAGGAACAAGCGAAGTTTATCAAATGAGGAGTTTTTCATGTTGTTATAGGGGCTGTCAGTAAAATCCTTGAGGTGATGTACGCTCAAATTGCCGCGACACTAGTCGAAATAATTTTCCCATAACACAATACGTGACGGAGGTGGTAACTGCAAACTGTGATTTTTTTTTCTGCTTTTCATTTGCTTTTTTTATTTTACCCGTGTACTGTTAGGGTAGAATAGGTTTATTTAGGGGCAATTAGGTGAAAAAAGCAACAGAACAACTCGGCAGTTGGTTCCTCGGTGAGTTTGAGTACACCGTGGACAAGCAACGTCGGGTCGCTATTCCCAGCAATTGGCGGCAGGCAGGGGAAGATGAAAACCATTTCTTTTTACTGCCGGGCCGCGATCAGTCGTTGCAATTAGTACCCGCCGATACTTTTCTTGAATTGCTGAATCGGCTCCGGAAAGTTTCGTTTGCCGACAGCCAGGCCAGCATGGCTCTGGCGACGGTCGGGTCAATGGCCCAGGAATGCCGTTGCGATAAACAGGGGCGTATTTCCATGTCGCAGAGACTAATGGAGCATGCCGCGATAGAGAACAAGGCGTTGCTGGTCGGTGCCGTTGCCACCGCGCAAATCTGGAATCCCGAAGTCTGGCAGAATAAACAAATTGACAGCGAAACTGGCTTGGATGTCATCCAGAAAATCCAGGAAAAGGGCGACGACCTCGGTGATGCCCTGCGTAATGTCCTCAAATAATGACCGAATATTGCTGAAGGCAATGGAAAAACAACCAAAGCGGATAGAAGGAAGTTTTTTGAAATTGCGCGTGATTCCGCTCTGGATGCGGCGATACAAGGCAGTTAGCGATAGTAAAGGGAAAAATTAAAAAATGACCGCCCCGCATGTGCCAGTTCTGGCTGAAGAAGTAGGGAGTTATCTCACTTCGGAGGCATATCAGTGTCTTGTTGACGGCACATTAGGGTGCGGGGGACATGCGAAGGCGTTACTTCAGGCTATGCCGCAAGCCCGGTTGCTGGGAATTGACCGGGATGACAGGGCTTTGAAGCTGGCCAGCGGTAATCTTGCTGAGTTCGGTGATCGTGTAATTTTCAAAAGAGGCGGCTACAGCGCCATGAAAAATTTTGTGGACGAAATCGGCTGGCAGAGCATTGATGCGGTGCTGCTTGACCTCGGCATGTCGTCACTGCAGTTGGACGATCCGGTGCGCGGTTTTTCGTTTCAGGCTGACGGCCCGCTGGATATGCGAATGGATCGACGTTCCCGGACGACGGCGGCCGCTATTTTGAATAAGTATGATGAAACCGAGATTGCCCGGATTTTTCGGGAATACGGTGAGGAACGGCATGCTCGGAAGCTGGCCAAGGCGATAGTTCACAGACGGGTAGAGAAACCCTGGACCCGCACCGGGGAACTGGCGGAGTTTATTCGCAGTCGGGCCGGGGGCGGCTACCATCAGCGACAGCGCGCTCCCATGCGCTGTTTTCAGGCTTTGCGCATCGCCGTTAACAAGGAACTGGAAGAGCTGCAGACTGGATTGGATGATGCGTTTGACCTGCTGGCACCGGGGGGGCGGTTGGCGGTTATCAGCTTTCACTCGCTCGAAGATCGGATGGTTAAGCAGAAGTTCAAGTACGAAGCTGCCGCTTGTGTCTGTCCTCCGGGGCTGCCGGAATGCAGGTGCGGCAAGCAAGTCAGGGCAAATATTTTAACGCGAAAACCAATCGAAGCGGATGCTGGAGAGATTGAACAGAATCGGCGTGCAGCGTCGGCAAAATTGCGGGTGGCGGAGAAGCTGGCATAGAGGGCAATCTTAATTCGTAATTAGAAATACTTAATCAGCAAAGTTAAAAAAACAGGAGTGACGGACAATGTATACTGCAGCCAAGACTCGAGCTTATCGTTATGACGAGTTTGCCTTTGATGTTTCGGGTGATGGCAAAACCGGTATATGGCAGTTTGCGATATTTGGCGTGATATGTTTGTTGGCTGTTTTGGCCTACGTATGGTTGACCAGCCAGACTGAAACGTTTGAGCGGCGCATATCCGAGATGCGTTCTAAAGTCGCAGTCCAGTCCAGTGAAGTTGAAAATCTGCATATGAAGGCGGCACGTTTCCGGGGCGGCAAGTATATCGCGGCCGCGGTGCGTCGTTTCGACCTGAATTTGCGTCCTGCTTTCATCGGCCAGGTGCGCCGGGTATCCGTGGAGGGTAAAGTCGAGCAGCCGGAATATCTTGATGTATTAGCCCTGAGGGATTGAGAGTGAATAAGGCGACCTATTGTGTCCGTGCGATATGTGTATATCTGGGGCTGGTTGTCGCCTTTTCTGCTCTTGCCGTTCATCTTTACGAAATACAGATCACGCGTCACGACGAACTGTTGGCTAAAGCCCGCGAAAAATATACGGCCAGCAGCACACAAAAGGGCAAGCGCGGGTTAATCTATGATGCCCGCGGCAACCTGCTTACCGGCAATATTAACTGCCGCGATATTCTGGCTGAACCCCGGCGGTTCAGTGAATCCACCAGTAAAATGATCGATATCCTGACGGAGTGGCTTCCCGTATCCGCCTCGACTCTCCGGCGTCGTTTCAATTCCGATCGTATAGAAGTTACAGTTTGCCGGAAGGTGGACATACAAACGGCTCGCGAACTGAAGGAAAAGAAGTTGGCGGGCCTGCGTTTTGTAAAATCACTCGACCGTTATTATCCCAAATCCCGCTTGGGCGCCAACTTAATCGGATTCACCAACCCCCGGGGGGAGGGAGTCACCGGGATCGAAGCGTTAATGGACAGTTTGCTGAAGCCTACGAGCGGGAAGGTTGTGTTTGAACGTGACCGTCTGGGTATTCAGCTGAACAATAAACGCTTGCGGGAAGCGGAAGCACGCGACGGGTTCAATGTCTATCTCACCATTGATGAACCGCTTCAAACCATCATTGAGGAAGAGCTGCAAAACCTAGTTCGCGAGTTTAAGCCGAAAGCGGCCTACGCCTTGATGGTGGATCCCCGAACCGGGGGGGTATTGGGATGGGCGCAATATCCGTCGTTTGATCCGAATAAAAGACGGCCTCAGAATATGAGTGAAGGGCAATGGCAGAACCGCATATTGACCCAGGGATTCGAACCCGGCTCAATCATGAAATGTATAACGCTGGCTGGCGCGCTTGATTACAATGTCGTTAAACTCGGTGATGTCTTTGATTGCGAAGATGGCTACTGGACGCATGCGGGGCGGCCGTTGCGAGACAGCGGTCATCAATTCGGTTCTTTACGCGTGTGGCAGATCCTTCAGAAATCCAGTAATATCGGGGTGGCGAAAATTGCCCTCGAGATGGGTGATAAACGGCTTTACCAGACTTTGCGACGCTTCGGGTTCGGCGAGCCCACAGGCGTCGGGTTTCAGCGTGAGGCACCCGGTATTTTCCGGTCTTTGGCTAATTGGGATGGTTTATCGGTTACCCGTTTTCCGATAGGGCAGGGCATTCTGACTACGCCGTTGCAGATAGTCCAGGCCTACAGTGCTCTGGCGAATCAGGGTGTCATGATGCAACTGCGGGTTATAGACCGCGTTGAACACCCGGTGACCGGGCGCTTCGCCTATAACCGCCCCAGTATAAAAAGACGCTGTCTGCGCCCGGGGGTCGCGCGACAGACAGTAGCGGCGATGAAAACGGTGACACGGAAAGAGGGTACAGCCAGTAAAGCCGCGGTTCCCGGGTACGAAGTGGCGGGTAAAACCGGGACGGCGGAAAAGTTTATAGACGGCACTTATGACAACGATAAGTACGTGGCCTCGTTTGTGGGGTTTGTCCCGGCTGATGATCCTGCTTTCGTGCTTTTGGTAAGTGCTGATGAACCCTCTGAAAAAAGTTATTACGGAGGGACCGTTGCCGCGCCGACGTTCAGGCGCATAGCCGAACGCTCATTACGCTATCTGCAGGTGGCTCCGGCGACGGCTCCGGACCCGGTGCCGGAACCGCGTATTGCCCCGATTTCAGTGACGGAGATGAGCCTTGAATGAGATGGAAAAACAGGAGGAGGAATTATGCAGCCACTCCATTACTATTTAGCAGCCTTAAAAGATCAACTGCATGAATTCTATGGTGATTCCGGGGGCCCGGTTCGGGGGGCAACCGGTGATTCCCGCAAGGTGGATGAAGACTACATTTTTGTCGCTATTCGCGGTGCTCGGTTTGACGGGGCCGAGTTCGCGCCGGATGCAGTTCGCGCCGGGGCCCATACCGTCGTGGCGGAACAGCTGCTGGAGCTACCCGAAGGCACGAACCAGGTGATAGTTAAAAATGCTTATAAGGCGGCCTCGAGAATCGCTGAAGCAGTCGCTGGGTACCCGGCCCGGGCTATGAAGCTGGTCGGGATTACCGGCACGAACGGTAAGACCACCTGTGCCTATCTGATGCGTGATATCCTGACCGCCGCGGGAGTTAATACCGGTATGATCGGTACGATACAGTACCAGATAGGGGATGAATTGATCCCGGCCGAGCGTACGACACCGACACCTTTCGAGTTACAGGAAGTTCTGGAAAAAATGCGCGAAGCCGCCGTCGATATTGTCGTGACAGAAGTGTCAAGTCACGCATTGCATCAGCGGCGTCCCGGAACTGCAAAGTTTACCGGGGCTCTGTTTACTAATCTGACCGGGGACCACTGTGATTATCACATTACTATGGATAATTATTTTGCCGCCAAGCAGACGCTGTTTACTGAGTATTTGCGGGGAGATGCCCCCGCGGTGATCAATATTGACGATCAGTACGGCCGGCAACTCGCAGATAACTTGCATTCGGCCGGGCACGGTCAGATTATAACCTATGGCCAGGCCCACGATGCGGACTGGCAAATCCAGAAAAAAACGGCGGGATTGGACGGTGTCCGTGTCCGAATTCGCGGGCCGGAGGCCACGTGGATGGATTACCAGTCGCCGGTAGCGGGGGGATTTAATATTTATAATATTACCGGCACCGTTGTCCTGGCTAAATATCTTGGAGTATCAGAGGAAGCATTGAGTGAAGCCGTAAGTAATTTCCGCGGTGCTCCGGGCAGGATGGAGCCGATTGAAATAAAGGCCGGAATCAAAGCTTTTGTCGACTATGCGCATACCGATGATGCGCTTGCCAACGTTTTGGAAGCAGTGTGCGCCCTGAAACCACGACGCATTTTGCTGGTGTTCGGTTGCGGCGGTGACCGGGACCGGACGAAACGTCCGCGCATGGGCAGTGTCGCCGCACAGTACGCCGACAAACTTTACGTCACCAGCGATAACCCTCGCGGTGAAAACCCCGATGCCATTATAAAAGAAATTATCGAGGGCATACCCGACACCTCTGACAAAATGGTGATAACAGACAGGAGAAAAGCCATCCTACAGGCTGTTGCTGACGCCGGAGAAGGGGATGTGGTGCTGGTAACCGGCAAAGGGCATGAAACCTACCAGGAAGTTAAAGGCGAGAAATATCCGTTTGATGACCGCGAGATACTCAGGTCAGCGAGATGCCATGCGAAAAGGGGTAGCGACCCTCATGCCTGGGTCTAGTGCGACGCTGCAGGGAAAAACCTATTTTGCCGCGTTTTTCTGGGCTTCAAGATCGTCCAATACTGATTGCAGAGCATCGGGGGAGCATAGGAAAAAGTGCAGGTTTCGTTGAAAATAACTTCGTGCCTGTTGGCGCACTTTCTGGTCAACCGGATTTAGAGTGGCAACCATTAACTCATCCTTCATTCGACCGAACGGCATTATTCCATAGCGTCGCGCTTCCTCCAGAGAAACGTTATCGGTTACGGAAATATCGAGTTCAAAGCGTTCTATATCAATGTACGGCGTATTTGTCTCGGCCGACAAGAAGCCCAAGACTTTATCCATATGAATCCGATCTATACTGGCCAGTTCTTGCAGGAGACAAATGCTCGCTTTGGATTTACCACTGCTCTGACTCTCCGAAAGAGAGCTGATTGCCTGTTCGTATTGTTCGTCCGTGATGACTTCGTTTTGCAGAAGCATCCAGGCCAGGTCAAGCTCTCCGGCCAGATCACGTCTCAATGTAGCGGTCTCTGGTTGTTCTTTGGTCGAGTCTGCTTCTTCCGGCTCGGTGGATTCAGCTTCGGGTTTACCGGTTTCTTTGTTGCCGTTTGCGTCAACCGCTGTTTGGTGCAGTGTCTCAATCCGTTCATCTTCTATGCCGAGATTCTGTAATTTGCCGGTTACTTCCAGCACTTTTTCCCATTCGCTCTGAGCGCTGAGCAATTCCGCCAGTTTGATACCGTGTTGCTGTGCTTCTTCCTTGCGACCTGCCTGGATAGAAGCGGCAAAGACAGATTGTAAGGCTTCGATATCTTCGGGGAAAATTTCCAATATCCCCTTGAATGCGCTTATAGCGTCGTCCAGCGAGCTGTCATCAGGCGGAGACTTGTCATCAGATGTGTTGTTGTCGTCTTTAGCCATGGGAGATCTCGTATATTTTCGACCTTATATTACAGAGGAAAAAACTCAATTAATCATTTTCCGTTCACCATATGCATTATCCGTATCGCTGATAATACCAAACCTATGGGTACATTATAACACAATATTGCAGGTTTGCGAAAATAACGTATAGCAGGAAAGACCTTTTCGCGGATGGGTAGCACTTGCAATATGAGTAATCTTGCTTCAGGTTAAACATATGAAATTTGCACGTTTAATGCTCTATCCTATCTTAGATCAACCGCCTGCCGTGGTGATTTCAGTGGCAACGGAGAATGAATATGCCCGATAAAAAAGCCAGTACATCCCTTAATAAAAATATAATTTCAATTCTGAGAAAACGCGATGCCCTGACAGCAGAACAGGCAGCTATGCTGGAAAACAATGAGCTTCGGAGTCAGGAAGCTCTTGAGGACGAGCTTACCCTGAACTATGAGGTGAGCCCTGGAGATTTATGTTTAGCCTTGGCTGAACATGCGCATATGCCGGTTATCAGATTGAACCACTATTCAGTCCGTGAGGACCTCATAAAAAACTTCCCCCCGGAAATGCTGAAGCGGCATCGGGCACTCCCCATAAGTCAAACCGCAAATACCTTGACCATTGCCGTAGCTGATCCTCTCGACGTGTTCGCTGTCGAAGAATTTGCCGATTTCAGCGGTATGCGGGTAATCCCCGCAACTGCGCTCGAAAATGAAATAATTGAACTTATCGGCACTTTGGAAACTGAAAGTGGTGACGATCTAGATGAAATTCTACAGGAGGCCGGCGATGCAAATATAGAGGTGTCGTCCGACGAGACGGGTGAAGAGGCTGATATCGGCAGTATGATGGAATCAGCTGAAGACGCCCCGGTTATCCGCATTGTTAATATGGTGTTGCTGGAAGCCCTGAAGAAGGACGCCAGTGATGTCCACATCGAAGCTTTTGAGCGTCAGGTCAGGCTGAGGTACCGTATTGACGGTGTCTTGGTGGAAGGACCCGCCCCTCCCAAGAATCTGCAGTCCGCCATCATTTCCCGCATCAAAGTTATGTCGGAGCTTGATATTGCTGAGCGACGAATTCCCCAGGACGGTCGTTTTAAGATCAAAGCCCAGGGGCGCGAGATTGATTTGCGCGTTTCCATTCTGCCGACCGTACACGGCGAGAAAGTCTGTATGCGGCTTTTGGACAAGGGTAATCTCGCCAAAAATCTGGATGCTCTGGGGCTTAATCCCGACTCGCTTGAGCGTTTGCGATATGCTATTTTCCAACCGCACGGACTGATCCTGGTTACCGGGCCTACCGGTAGCGGCAAAACTACAACATTGTATTCCGCTCTGCAGGAACTGAATAAAATAGGCGTTAATATTACCACCGTTGAAAACCCGGTTGAATATCAGTTGATGGGGATTAATCAGGTGGAAATACGCCCGGCTGTAGGGATGACTTTTGCCGCCGCCCTGCGTTCTATCCTTCGGCAGGACCCCGACATCGTACTGGTTGGCGAAACGCGTGACAGTGAAACAGCGGATATCGCGGTAAAAGCGGCGCTGACCGGCCACTTGGTTCTGACAACTTTGCATACAAACGATGCTCCCAGTGCGATTGCCCGGCTCGTTTATATGGGAATTGAACCGTTTCTTTTAGCTTCTTCGCTACTCTTGTCACAGGCGCAGAGGTTGGTTCGTAAAATCTGTCCGAATTGCAGTGAGCCGCTTGAGTTATCCAGAGAATACGCTGAGAAGAACAATATCCCCGCAGATCTTATTGACGAGGACAAGATATTTCACGGCAAGGGGTGCTCGCGGTGCAATAATTCAGGTTATAAAGGCCGTACCAGCATCATGGAAGTTTTGCTTGTTTCCGGTGCCTTGCGCGAAATGATTTTGAACTCAGCCAATGCACGACAGATAAAAGAACAGGCCGTCACGGAGGGATTCCAGGATTTACGCGTTAGCGGATTCGCACGGGTTAGGGAGGGGGTAACGACCATTGAAGAAGTCTTACGGGTTACTGCGGGAGAAGCGTAACCTGAATAATTCATGGATTTAGGCACTAGGAGTTATAGGTAAATGGCACAATCATCAGGAAACAAAACAGGCGCGGATGGTAATGTTCGCAAACAAAAAACCAAAATTCGCGGTGTCCGCAAAATAAAAAATACCGAACTCTGCCCCTTTACCCAGAAACTGGCGGCTATGCTGGATGCCGGTCTTCCGCTCGTTCAGTGCATGGAGGCGCTGTCTGATCAGACGGATAATCCGGAATTCAGAAAAATTGTTGTCGATATTAAAGAACGCATAGAAGGTGGCGATTCTTTTGCGGAGGCGTTACGGCATTACCATGAGCTTTTCGGCGACCTTTATGTGAACATGATCCAGGCGGGTGAGATTGGCGGCGGGCTGTCTGAAGTGACCGCTCGGCTGGCCTCCTACCTAGAAGCTTCGGTAGCCTTGAAGCGGAAGGTTAAATCGGCTCTGACATATCCGGTTATTGTCATGATCCTGTCGGGGGTGCTGACGATTGCAATGCTGGTTTTCATCGTTCCCACTTTTGCGGAAATTTACAAAGATTTTGACGCTGAGCTACCTAAACCTACGAAAGTACTGGTTAAAATAAGCGATATTGTCCGCGGCCAGGCTGTGTATGTAATGATCTTTTTTGCCCTACTTTGGTATGTCATTCACAGAATCAAGAAGACAGATCAGGGGACGTATATGTTTGATCAGTTTGTTCTGAAAATGCCGGTTGCGGGGCAGCTTTTGGAAAAAATTGCCTTGGCGCGAATGGCCCGGACTTTTGCGTCTCTGGTTCGCAGCGGGGTGCCGATTCTTAAGACGCTGGAAATTGTATCGCAGGCTACCGGCAATCGCTATATAGGCAGGGCATTGGAGACCTGTGGCGGTGAAATCGAGGGGGGGGCAAACATAGCGGCCTCACTTAAGAATACTAACCAGTTTCCGCCAATGGTTATTCATATGATCGCGGCCGGTGAAAAAACCGGGAATATCGACGGTATGCTGGAAAAAGTTGCAGATTTTTATGAAGATGAAGTAACCAACGCACTTGAATCGCTTTCCAGCATGATCGAACCGTTACTCATGGCGTTTCTGGGGGTGGTCATCGGTGGTATCGTGATCTGTATGTTCCTGCCCATTTTCAAAATGAATGAAATCGTGCAGTAGGGAAGCATGGAAAAGCCAAGCCACAATGAGTCGCAGATGCACAAATGGAGTACCCTTCTCTACATTATGCTGAGTCGTCTTTTGCTGTTGCTGGTTATGTTGGCAACTGGCGTGGCAATGGTTCATTTCCGAGCGGATGATATAGCCTTTTTTGTGTTTATTGCTCTTGCCTTTTTGATTACCATCCCGTACGCTGTCTGGATGCGCCACGAAGCTAGAAGGACACAGAGTCAGGATTATCAGTTTGTAGTGGATGTGGTGTTGATTACGGGGTTCATTCATTTCACGGGGGGGATTGAAAGCCAGTTGAGTCTTCTTTATCCGCTGGTTATTCTGGGGGCTGGCATTGTCTCTTCCGGGAAGCTGGCTCTGCAAATTAGCATCCTGTCTATTTTTGGTTATGCCACTCTGATCCTTCTCGAAGCCTCTGGGGCTCTTATCTATCGCGGCACGCCCCCTTTCCCATATGCGGATTCGATTGAAGTGGTACAAGTTTTGATGTTAAGGGTGCTTATCTTTGCCTTTTTTGCCGCAGCCTGCAGTTATCTGGCTGACCGTTGTTTTATCCAGGACAAGCAGTTGCAGCGCCTTCGCGTAATAGCTAATTCAATCCTTGATAACGTTGGAGTGCCGCTTCTGGCTGTTTATGAGGATGGGCAAATTATGCTGGCCAATCCCGCCGCGGCAAAAATGCTGGGATACAGTCGAGAAGAGTTGAAGGGCAAACAGTTCGAAGAACTTTTTCCGAAGGATGCACCGGCCTTGGAAAATGACGCAGACTCCAGTAAGCTCTGGAAAATGAAACGCTGCGACGATTCGCTTATCTCGGTCACCTTCCAATCTACAAAAGGTAATTTTCCGGCCGCGGTAATCGGTTCTTTGGCGGAGAATCCGCGCGGGGTTGATCTGAATATTGTGACATTGCGTGACATGACGGATCTCCTGGAGCACGATGATCAAGCCCGTTTGAGTGAACGGCAGCGGACCGCCGTGGATATGGTTACGGAAATGGCGCATGTGGTGCGCAACCCGCTTACTGCTATTCGCGGTGCCGGCGAGTTGCTGGATGCCTCCCTCAGTTCTATGTTCAAGGAGGCTGGGCAGCTGACTGAGGACGACTGGGAGACCGTGCGCTCAATGTGTGAGGTTATATTTGAACAGACCAAAGCACTGGAGAAATCTACAACATCGAAGTTATCCAGATACTTCCTTTCCAGTAGCAAGAAAGCCCGATTTGGTTTAACAGGCTCGATTAAACACTTGTTTCCTGAGTACCGTACACGAGCCTTAAGCCGACGATTGTTGTTTCGGTATATAATGATGATACTAGTAGGCCCATAAAACAGCCGCGCTGATTCGGTCTTATCCTTTTTTGATGCCGGAGTTTCGTTGAGCATCCTAGTGGTTGGACTACCTCCTACAGCCACCACAATTTTCACATTTGGGTCTGCTTGGCCGTAGAAAAACCACGAATACAACCTGTCCCGCTGAGTAGGATACCCATTATACAACTTTTTCTGCATTTTGAAATACACATCAGAAAGTTCCGGTAATTTGTATTTCATGTTTTGCACCTCCTTTCTTTTGAATTAGGAGTAAAACCCACTATGAATACCT
>JAWOEV010000117.1:0-19531 GCA_046482565.1 Lentisphaeria bacterium
GTTTTTTCTCCGACTTGTTGCTGTGGTAACCACCGCTTCAAGCCGGAAAAATCAAATATGTGATGCTGTTGCTTCGCCCTCCGGGTGAAAAATGAGATTATGCACTGGGGTACAAAGTGTAACTTTATAATAAGCGATATAAGCCTTTGGTATTTATATACATAACCCGCATAATCTCATTTTTCATGCAATGTTCGGGATAGAGCCCCTTCGCGGATTAGAGATGGGATCCGGTACAGCTTATTCGTATACAAAGATGCAGACAGAACCTCGGAAAATATTAATTTTGGGCCTAGGAATAAGTGGGCGCGCGGCGGCCCATTTAGCGATCCAGCGGGGGGCGGAGGTAACTGTACTTGATGAGCGCCGCAATCCCGAGCTCACCGATTGGGCTGTCGGTTTGGAAAGCCGTGGGGCAACGGTTCACTTAGAATGGAGCGATGTCCAGTGGCAGAGCCAGGTTGATATGGCCGTCATAAGCCCTGGGATTGCGCCGGCGAGCAGCTTGGGGAAATTGGCGGAATCGCTTTCCTGTCCCGTGGTAAGTGAGTTGGAATATGGGTTTCGTTGTGCTTCCTGTCCAATCATAGCGGTGACGGGCACGAACGGAAAATCCACCACCGTTGAATTAATGAATTACTGTTTGAAACAAGCCGGGTACAGGAGTGTTGCGGCCGGGAACATTGGGGTCGCTTTATGTGAGGCGGTTAGTAAATATCGGGGGCTGGATTATCTGGTGGTTGAAGTCAGTTCATATCAGCTTGAGAAAATAGAGGAATTCAAGCCTTTGGTGGCGGCTTTATTAAATCTAAGCCCGGACCATCTGGACCGTTATTTGACGGTGAAGGACTATTATGCGGCGAAAATGCTTTTGTTTAAAAATATGACCCAGCGCGAGCGGGTGGTTCTACGGGCTGATTTAGCTCGACAGCCGTTGGTGAAACAGTCTCTGCCGCCGGGCGGTCATGAGCCGATTACTTTTACCTCCGATACAGACACAATAGAGGAATCAAAGTTTTACCTCTCGGCGGACGGCGGTATTTGCCTGATGACGGATGGTGGGAGGGTTAAATTGTGTGATGCCGGTGAATTGCGCCTGAGAGGTCGTCATAATCTGGAGAACGTCCTAGCGGTTTTGGCGATGGGGTATGCAGGGGGATTGGAAATTAAAAAACTCCTGCCGGGAATAAGGAAATTTCCTCCCAGCCCGCACCGCCTGGAATTAGTGGGGGTGTATGACGGCGTCCAATTTATAAACGACTCCAAATCTACCAACCCCGATTCATTGACGAGGGCTTTGGAGGCGATTGGCGAAGAGACACAGGGAAAAGTGATTTTACTGGCGGGGGGGCTTGACAAGGGATTGGATCTGGGAATTGTAAAACCTTATATTGCTCGCTATGTGCGCAACGTTTTCCTGATCGGTAAATGCCGGGAAAAATTAGCCGAATTATGGGGTGCCGCTGCGCCCTGCCAAATATTCGCTTCATTGGACAATGCTTTTGACGCGGCGTTGGAATCTATAGAAAAAGGTGATACAGTTTTACTTTCACCTGGTTGTGCAAGTCAGGACATGTTTAAGGATTATGCTGATCGTGGCAAGTGCTTCAGCGAACTAATTAGAAGGAGTTATAAACAATGAAACGGGTAATGCAAGAATTGAAAAAATCAGCGGGCAGTGTGATTTTAGTTGGCGGGACATTGATGTTATTGGGCAGTGGCTGTGCTTCTTGGAAAAAGCAGCCCGCACCCAGGTTGCTGGGGGCGAGGGGAGTCGTGCCGGCCCCGTATTTTCAGCCGGGTCAGGGAGAAGCGGCAGAGCCCGGTTTCGACGAAGATCTGGAAAGCTTTGAGACGCCTGAACCGGTGGATATGGAAGAACCCGGCCCAGTTGAGATGGACAGCGGTGCAGAAATAGAAATGCCGGCTTCGGTGGATGCGTCGGCTGTGACTTATACCGTTAAAAAGGGTGATTCACTCTGGAAGATTGCCCAGCAATACGGGGTGAGCTTCAAGGAATTGGCGGCTTACAACAATATTGACCCGGATGACACCCTTGTGGTCGGGAAGCAGCTTACAATTCCGCCTGGCGGAACGTCCGAAGGCCCGGCGACCGGAGGAGCGTCTGTAACTGAGCCTTCCGGCTCGGAAACTTCAGGCGGTTCCATTGATAGAGAGCCGATGCCCTCCGACCAGAAATATACCGTGAAATCAGGTGACAGTCTGTGGGTGATAGCTCGTAGATTCGGCGTGAAAGTGGCAGACTTGAAACGGGTAAATGACATGACCGATGACACCATTCACGTTGGCAAGGTACTGGTTTTGCCGACGGGGAGCGAGCCCAATGAAACCGGCACTGCAGTGCCGGAAGTGGAACCGGATACAGACACTGGCGAACCCGTAGTTGAAACAACGGTCGTTGAGAAATCGGAGGACGGGGATGAAGCAACGGAGGAACCGGAAACCAACCCCCTGAATCTTTTGGAACATACGGTCATGGAAAACGATACGCTCGCAGAGATTGCCGACATGTACGGTACTACGGTTAAGGCGATCAAGCGTGCCAATGATGATATAGATAACGATGATGATCTTAACGTCAACATGACCATCAAAGTACCGTTTGAGTAAAACTTTGACCTGCGGCATCCAGAAATGGTTGCAGATCGGCCATTACCTCCTTGAAATTTCCCGAGGCCAGTTGTTGAGCGGCATCACTCAGGGCGTCAATAGGATTGGGGTGGGTTTCAATCATCAAACCGTCGGCACCGGCTGCTATGGACGCTTTGGCAAGCGGTCCTACCAGCGCTTGAATGCCGGCTGCGTGGCTGGGATCAACCACTACAGGCAGGTGCGACTGTTGTTTGGCCAGAGCAACAGCACTGATATCCAAAGTATTGCGTGTCGCGTTTTCAAACGTGCGTATGCCTCGTTCGCACAGAACTACGTCAGGGCATCCGTGCACCATTAAGTACTCTGCCGCCGCCAACCATTCTTCAACTCTAGTTGCCATGCCGCGTTTGAGAAAGACCGGCAACTTTACTTCGGCTGCCGCTTTAAGCAGATGGTAGTTTTGACAATTCCGGGCACCGATCTGTAGCATATCAGCGACCTTGGCCGTAGCTTCCAGGTGTTCGACCCCAACGACTTCTGTTACTATGGCCATGTCATAGGTTGCTTTTACTTCTTGCAGGATATCCAGACCTTTCTGGCCCAGTCCCTGGAAATCATAGGGTGAGGTTCGCGGTTTGAAGGCGCCGCCGCGCATTATATGGACGCCTGCTTCCTTCAGATCTTTGGCTGTTTGATGCATCTGTTCGGAGGATTCAACCGAGCATGGTCCGGCAATATACTGGAAATGGCCTTTTCCCATTTTGTGGCCGCCGATTTCAACTATGGACGGCTCCGGATGAAATTCCCGGCTGGCGATCTTGTAGCGTTTTTGAATAGGGATAACACTATCCACCTCTTCCATGCCGCGCAGTGTTTCCAGGGACCGATGAGAAAGCTCATCGCCCACGGCGCCGATAACGGTGCGCTCGACGCCTTGGATCACGCGTGGATCATAGCCGAGCTCCCGGATATGACTTTCGACTGCTTCTATGCCTTTTTCGGTGGTGTGTGGCTTGAGAACAATTATCATCTGCTTACTCCGAATTATTTGTTGTGGTCATAAAAAAAGGCCGTACCCTTTTAAGCGGGGCACGGCCTTTTTTGAAATCGATCAGCTCAAGGCATTGTTTTACCAGAGCGACCGCAGGCCCGAACTGCCCTGCGCGCTAAAGTAAAACCAATAATAAAAAGACTTAGTTGAATACATTATTTGTAGACTTATAAAAGAAATTGCTGGTCTTCAATGACTGTTGTTAATATTGATCGACATCTTTGTTTCGCAAGTCGGGTTTGGAAATCTTTCAACACGCGAATGTTAATTAGCCCGAACATTGCATGAAAAATGAGATTATGCGGGATATGTATCTTAATAACAAAGGCTTATACCGCTTGTTATAAAGTTACACTTTGTAACCCGGTGCATAATCTCATTTTTCACCCGGAGGGCGAAGCAACAGCATCACATCCTCCTACGCTTAGGCAGGTTCAGCGGATAAATCTGACTGCAATACTGTTGCTTCGTGCAAAAAGCGAATTAGCGTTTTTGGGAATTGTTATGAGGTCTCTTGCGTTGCGTGTAGTAATGGTTATATTAATAAGCTCTACCTTGCGCTTAAGTGTCATGGAGCCAGTACCAAGCATCGGTGGCGCGGAGTGCTTAAAAAAAGTCATTAGGTTAAAGATAAAAAAATAAAAAGGAGATATTATGGGAATCAGCATCGGAATCAATGGATTTGGACGTATCGGACGTAACGTTTTCCGTATCATTTCGGAAACAGATGGTATTGACGTAGTCAGTATTAATGACCTGATCGATCCCAAAATGGCGGCACACTTGTTGAAGTATGATTCGGTTACCGGCCGTTTCAATGGCACCGTTGAAGCCGCTGACGACGGCATCGTCGTCAACGGCAAGAAAATTCCGGTGACATCTGAAAAAGATCCAGCCAGCCTTGCCTGGGACAAAAAAGGCGTGGACATGGTTCTGGAATCAACCGGTGTTTTCCGTAGTCGTGACGGCATTGAGAAGCATCTGCAGGCCGGTGCTAAGAAAGTGCTCCTGTCGGTTCCTTCCAAAAGCCCGGAAGATGTTGATGCTACAGTTGTTTGCGGCGTTAATGATGATGAATTGACCGCCGATGCCAAACTGATTTCCAATGCTTCCTGTACCACCAACTGTCTGGCACCGGTCGCAAAGGTGTTGAACGACAGCTTTGGAATCAAGCAGGGGTTGATGACGACTATCCACTCTTACACAAACGACCAGAATACCCTGGACGCACCGCACAAAGATATGCGACGCGCTCGTTCTGCGGCAGTCAACATTATTCCGACGACTACCGGTGCCGCCAAAGCGGTCGGTCTGGTGATCCCGGAACTCAAAGGTAAGTTGAACGGTTGCGCCATGCGCGTACCGACGCAGTGCGGTTCGCTGGTTGACCTTGTTGTTGAACTGGACAAAGGTGCCAGCACTGACGAGATCAATGCGGCCATGAAAAAAGCCAGCGAAGGCGATCTCAAAGGCGTACTTTCATACGAAGAAGATCCGATTGTTCTGACTGACATCGTTGGTCAGCCGGCCAGTTCTCTCTTCGACGCCCAAAGTACCATGCAGATTGATGACAAATTCGTAAAGGTTGTTTCCTGGTACGACAACGAGTGGGGTTACTCCAGCCGTTGCGTTGATCTGTTCAAGAAAATGGCGGCTTGCTAAGCAGTAAGCCTGTCCTGAATAATAAAAAGCCTGAAAAGCCCCCGGTTGTCAGAGAACGACCGGGGGCTTTTTTCTTGGGCTGATAAACTGATCGGAGGCTTGATTTCACTCAGGTGCGGGATAAGGTTATTTTTTAACTGTAACCTTAACAGGCAGAAGTGCGATGCATTATTTAATTACAGGCGGAGCGGGTTTTATTGGCAGTCATCTTGCCGAGAGTTTGATCGCGGCCGGCCATGAAGTGGCCGTGATTGATGACTTGTCGACAGGTTCATTGAAAAACCTGGCGGCGGTCCGGGATCATCGGCGCCTGCACTTCCTCAAAGGTGATATCGCTGATTGTCCGGAATTGGAAAGCTTAGTCGCTGACGCGGACTCCGTATTTCATCTTGCGGCTGCAGTCGGAGTTGACTTGGTGATAAAAAATCCCGTGCGCACGATTGAAACCAATGTCCATGGTACCGAGGAAGTCTTTAAACATGCTGGGCGTCATAATACGCAAGTGATTTTGGCCTCTACCAGTGAGGTGTATGGGCGGGCAGATAATCCGCTTTTTCGGGAAACAGACGATCTGCTTATCGGTCCGCCGACTCATTTTCGGTGGTCATATGCGGCCAGCAAGGCGCTCGACGAATATTTGGCTTTGGCGTATCACAAAGAAAACAAGCTCAAGCCCGTTATTGCCCGGCTATTCAATACCGTTGGTCCACGGCAGACCGGAAAGTATGGCATGGTACTTCCGCGTTTTGTGCAACAAGCTCTCTCCAATGAGCCTGTGACGGTCTATGGAGATGGTGAACAGACCCGTTGTTTTTGCCACGTTCATGATACCGTGCGGGCTCTGATCGCTCTTGAACGGACGCAGACGGCGATCGGTCAGATCTTCAACATAGGGTCACAACATTCTGTGAGTATAAACGAGCTTGCCGAGCTTGTGCTGGCCGAAACCGATTCCGAGTCTGAACGGCGCCATATACCGTATGATAAAGCTTATGAACCGGGTTTTGAAGATATGCACAGGCGCATGCCAGCCATTGACAAAATCCGGGAATATACCGACTGGGAGCCGTTTATCCCTTTGGCCCAGGTCATTCAGGACGTGATTGCCGAGCATCGGAGTTAAACCTTTTCGCCGAGCGTCTATTTGCCAATCAGGTCAGTCAGAACTTTTACAGGAGATCGAAACATCAGCCGCAATGTCCGTTTACTTAAACCAATTGAATCCGCCGCAGCGTGAAGCTGTTGATGCCACCGATGGGGCGCTTTTGGTACTGGCCGGTGCCGGCTCCGGAAAAACGCGGGTCATAACGTGCCGCGTCGCGTATCTGGTGGAAAAGGGGGTTGACCCGGCCAATATTTTAACGCTTACGTTTACCAATAAAGCTGCCCGTGAGATGAAAGCGCGTGTGGCCGGCATGTTGCCAGTCCGCGATGCCGACAAAGTGACGGCCTCGACGTTTCATGCGTTGTGTGCCCGCATCCTGCGTCGTCAAATAGTCCGCCTAGGGTACACTTCCGATTACGACATAGCGCCGCAGGGGTACCAGGTAGGATTGGTTCAGAGCATCCTTTCTGAGCAGGGGCTAATTCATGACCGGCCGTCGGCGGCAACCTATCTCAATTTTATCAGTCGCACTAAATCCGCCTTGCTTGCCCCGGCAGATGTCGCTGGTGATGATACAGCATTGCCTAAACAATTTGTCGGAGTGTATGAAAGTTACCAGAAGAGCATGAAGCGCATGAACATGGTCGATTTTGACGACCTGCTTTTTCTGACCGCAACTCTGTGGCGAGAGCATCCGGATATTCTGGAGCTTTATCAAAATCAGTACAACTACATAATGGTAGATGAGTACCAGGATACCAACGCCGCCCAGTTTGAATTGCTGTCACTGCTTGCCGCCAAGTCCGGCAATATTTGTGCGGTTGGTGATGATGACCAGTCTATTTACGGTTGGCGAGGGGCGGATATCAGAAACATTTTACGTTTTGAAGAGCATTTTCCGGGATGTAAGGTAATAAGCTTGGAGCAAAACTACCGGTCGACTACTACCATTCTTGAGGCTGCTAACTCCCTGATTGCCCGTAATTCTGCCCGGCACGCCAAGAAATTATGGTCAGACAAGGGGGAAGGCCGGAAGATTCGGTCCGTACATTCTGATAATGAGTTAGGTGAAGCGCAATTCATCGGCGAACTTTTTCGTGACCGGCATGCCCAGCGCAGTGGTCGTTTCAGTGATTTCGCGGTGCTCTATCGGTCGAATCACCAGTCACGCGCAATTGAGGAAGTATTCAGGAAGATGCGCATTCCCTATCAGGTAGTAGGGTCAAAATCATTCTACCAACGTCGCGAGATCCTTGATGCTGTCAGTTTCCTGCGCATAGTTCACAACCCCGAGGACGATCTTGCTGTTTTACGGGTGATAAATGTGCCGCCGCGGGGAATCGGAGAGAGTACGCTGGAAAGGCTTCGCGAGATGCAAAAGGCCACCGGATTGTCGCTTATGAAAATTATGGCTGACGCCGGGGTGGTTAATGATTTGCCACAAGCCGCACGCCGGAGCATTAAAGCTTTCCAAGAGTGTATACAGAAATTCCGTGGACCTTTACGTAGTCCACACGGCTTTGCGGATAATGTTCACAAATTATGGCAGGAAATCGGTTACCTTGACGGCCTCGGGCGTATGTACAAACCCCGCGAGGATGCTTTACGCCGCCGCGAAAATGTTTTGGAATTCATCAATCGGGCTGCCGAATTCGCGGAAACGACACAGACGGATAATGCCATGCGGGATTTTCTCGAGCAGTTTTCGCTGCTGGACGATCAGGATAAAGTGGACGATGAATCGGATGAGGCGCGCGATGCCGTGACCATGCTCACCGTCCATGCCGCCAAAGGCCTTGAGTTTCCTGTGGTTGCGGTTGCCGGTATGGAACAGAACTTATTTCCGCACGAGCGCTCCATAAAAGACCGGGCATTGGAAGAAGAACGTCGGCTTTTTTATGTGGCCATGACCCGGGCCCGGGAAGAACTGGTTTTGACGCGCGCCAACCGGCGCCGTCTCAAAGGCCGTCCCATCAGTCGGCGGCCAGCATGCTTCTTGGCGGAAATCAGTGAAGAGTATGTTATTGACAGCAGTGACAGGGAGGCGCTTGAGCCAGCTTCTCCTGATGTCGCGTCAGATTATATTGCGCAAATGAAGGCGATGTTCAGCGGGGAATAACTTAAGCATGCCCTCTCCCAACCGTAAAATACCCTATGAATACCCCGAGCATCCTCCGCAGTGGCTGCCGGAGTGGCCGAGCGAGGAACAAGTCCGGAAGAGCTTTGCCCCAGGAATTCGGCGTTATGCCGCGGAAATTATTCGCAAGAGCCGGGTGGTGCGGGTTAACTGGGATGCGGATTCCCTTACGGTGAATGTCGGCAGCCAGCGAGCTGTGTGGCGTTTAAGCCGTGGGGAATGGCGGCGTAATTGCAGTTGTGGTTACAAAAACGACCTCTGTGTGCATGCCTACGCAGCAGCCCGCATATTCGGGCAGGTTGTGGAGTTGGAAAATTGGTTGCGCAATCATGCGCCGGACAGCAACACAACAGCAAATGGCAGAGGTAAGGCCAACGCTGCGCCTCGGCATCGGAGTGCCGCTGATAGGCGTAATGTCCAGATTCCACTTTGGGGTAGCCAGGTCGAAGAAGAGGGGCACGCTACCGGCGGGAAGCTTGACGTTGAGGCTGATTTTCATCACCAGGCAGGCAAAGTGGCTCTCAGATTTTACGAGTATCACCAAGGGCGTCGTCGGCTTTTGCGCCTGCAGCAAATTTATAATTTAGGGTTGCGCCAACGTCACAGCACCAATAATAACCGCTGGAATGACGCAGACCGTCGTTTTTTGAAATGGATTGCCGACCGTTTGCGGGGCCGTCAGTGCTTACAACAAAACCTGAAATTGCTTAAACTCAGCAAGCGGGAGTTTGGACAATGGCAGGATATCTGGGCCGATACGCCGGGACGCTTCATCGATCGCGATACGCAGGCCGTTCTCGGCAGTGAGAAGGTTCAGGCCGGCATGCATATAGAATTAAGTAATTGCGCTGACGCAAAAGTTGAAATTGCCCTCATGGTTACTGCTCCAGACGGCAAGCAGCATCCCTACTATGAAATCTATCAAAAGCTTATTGCCGGAAGTAGCGAAGTGGTTGTGGAGGGGCAGCAACTTGTACTTAATTCGCCTTTCTCTTATGACCTGCTTAAGGAAGTGTTCAGTAAAAAACAGCCGCGTATGCCCCGGGATAAAGTTTGCGATTATCTACCCTCACTGCTCGAAAATCGCCTGGATATAGTCTTCGGGCCGGCTGTCGAGCATCGGCAAAAAGAAGCCCAGTGTCATGTTTATGCAGGCGCGGAAGGAGCCAATATTGTGCTGTCTTTCAAGCTGGACGATGTGGCAGTACAGCCGGAAACCATGAAAGCTTCCGGCACCTTGAAGTTTGAAGGCGGGATGTTGGTTATTTATGATCACGTCTCGCCTGACCTTGATGCATTGCGCAACTTTGTTCATGATCTTGAAACTGAAGCGACTGGCAAAACTGCTATTCGGGTCCCCGGCCGAGCTGCAACTGTTCAGGCACTGGTGAGAGGGTGGAGTGAGTTGCCCGATTCCATAAACCGTCATGTTGAGCCAGCATTAAAGCCACTGCTACAGTCGCCGGTTGACCTTGATCCTGTGCTTCTGTGCAACCCCCGGGGTACTTTTGTGGACCTCGCCGTTATTTGGAACAGCGGAAATATTGAACTTTCCCAGTCCGAAGTTAAACGCGCCCTGGAGAAAAATCAGCCGGCGGTGCGGACGACCGGCGGTTTATGGGCGATGCTTGACCTGTCGGCGCTTTCCCGGAGAACGGAGGCATTGGGAAAAGCGGGGCTGGATGGCCGGGCTCGTCTGTTTCGGCCCGACGCTCAGTCTGTGGTTGAAGCTTGTCAGAACGCAGCGGGAGCTCGGTTTGCCGAGCACTGCGCCGCGGTTGGTGAACAGCTGGTCAAACAATCTTTCCCCCCGGCCTTGGATATCCCCCCCGGGTTGGCGGAGATTATGCGACATTACCAAAAAGACGGCTTTAATTTTCTCGGGGATCGTGCGCGTTATGGCCTCGGGCCAATCTTGGCCGATGACATGGGGCTGGGCAAGACGCTACAGGTGCTTGCCTTTCTGGCGGCTAGGCGGGCGAGGGGGCAGGGTGCTCCCGATATTGCCGACAAGCCCATACTGGTTATCTGCCCGGCCTCTGTCACCGGGGTCTGGGAACATGAAACTGAAAAATTCCCGTTGAAACTAAAGAGCATAATTTACGCCGGAAAACCGGATGAGCGAGAGATGATCCTGAGACAACCGGAGGCCGATCTCATAATCGTCAATTATGCATTGGTGCGCCAGGATGCAGATGTTTTTCGAAAATATTCCTTTGACGTTATCGTTTTGGACGAGGCCCAGTATATAAAGAATCCCGCGGCTCAGGTTACCACCGTTATAAAAAGCCTAGAGGCCGATCAGCGTCTTGCTCTTACGGGTACGCCGCTGGAGAATAGGGCGCTTGATTTATGGTCGATCATGGATTTTTTGAACCCGGGTTACCTAGGATCTGTCAAGGAATTTTCCGAGAAATTTGAGGCTGGTTTGGAGGGAAGTGAAAACTTGGGGCACCGAATTGCCCCGGTCATGCTGCGCCGTACAAAGCAAGAAGTCGCTCCGGAGCTCCCGTCGCGAACCGAAGAGACGATCGCGGTGGAACTGACAAAACCCCAGCGGGAGATGTATAAAGAACACTTGGAACGCGCCCGGAAAACTCTGCGGGAAAAAGGGCCGATCGAAATTCTGGCGGCCTTGACGCGTCTGCGACAGATTTGCTGCCATCCGGCCTTGGTTGATGATTCTTCGGCGGACATTGGCAGCGCCAAGTTGGATACGCTTGGTGAAATGCTTGAGGAGATAACCAGTGAAGGACATTCCGCCTTGGTCTTCAGCCAGTTTGCTTCTGTTCTGGGGCTGATCAAAGATGATTTGCAGGCGCGGTCGGTCAACAGTTTAACTATTACCGGGCAGACACCAACGGCCAAGCGCCGTGATTTGACCAGGGAGTTTTCCGAGTCAGCTGATCCGCAAGTGTTTTTACTGAGCCTGAAAGCGGCTGGGACAGGCTTGACGCTTACCAAAGCTGACTATGTATTTCTGTTTGATCCTTGGTGGAACCCGGCGGTTGAAAATCAGGCGATTGACCGGACGCACAGGATCGGGCAGGATAAACCGGTTATGGCTTATCGGTTAGTGGCGGCGAATACCATTGAAGAAAATGTAATGAAACTGAAAACGCAGAAAGCCGAGTTTTTTGACCAGGTAATGCAGAATGCCACGGGCCGGGCCATCGCTTCCCGGCTTAGTGCCACCGATCTGCAGGCGCTACTCTCTACGGAGCTGTGAATATGTATAAATCGTGCCATAAGCCCTAACCCGAAGGGCGAAGCAACAGCATCACATCCGCCTACGCTCGGGCAGCTTCGGCGGATAAATCTGACTGCAATACTGTTGCTTCGTGCAAGAAGCGGGCTAATACGTCAGTCCGTCGCTTATTTGCGATACCGGCGGGGATTGCTACATTATACCTTTCTCTCCTGATGCTATTTCTGAACTATTTTGAACTAATAAATAAACGACAAAGGTTTCCGATGCAACAAATCAATGACTGGCACGGCCACCCTCTCACTATCGGTGTCGCTTCTGATCATGGCGGTTTTGAGAAGAAGAACTGGTTGCGTGAACAATTGCAGGACAAAGGGATGAACGTGATAGATCTGGGCCCGTGCTGCTATGATCAGCAAGACGATTACTCGCTTTTCGGTTGCAACCTCGCTCGGGAAATAGCGATGAACAATATCAGTTGCGGTATCCTGCTGTGTACGACCGGCATAGGGATGAGCATAGCGGCGAATCGCTTTCACGGGGTTCGGGCCGCGTTAGTAAATGATCTGGAAAACGCCATTACAAGCCGTAGTCATAATGCCACCAACGTTCTGGTCACAGGAAACAAGACCTTGGGCAACGACAAACTTCTCGAAATAGTCACAACTTGGCTGGATACACCGTTTTCGCAAGCGGCAAGGCATGTGCGTCGGTTAGCGCAGATTGAATATGAATCTTACGACGAAATTGCGGCCGTACGCAATGTTGACCCTGAGATGACCGGTATCCTGGACCGGGAGAAAAAGCGCCAGGAGGAAGGGCTGGAGCTGATCGCTTCCGAAAACTTCGCCAGCCCGGCGGTGCGCGCGGCTACCGCAAGCGTTTTAACTAATAAGTATGCCGAAGGTTATCCCGGCAAACGTTATTACAATGGCTGCGAATACGTTGATGAAGCGGAAACGCTGGCCATTGACCGGGCTTGCCAATTGTTCGGCGCTGAAGCCGCCAATGTTCAGCCCCATTCCGGTAGCCAGGCTAACATGGCCGCATACTTTGCCTTGCTTAAACCCGGCGATACCGTGCTGGCTATGAGCCTGGCCCACGGCGGCCATTTAACCCACGGCCTCAAAGTGAATTTCAGCGGTCGCCTCTATAACTTCGTGGAATACGGTGTAAGCCGAGAAACCGAAGCATTGGATTATGACAATATAGCTGAACTGGCCCGTGAACATAAACCTAAATTGATAATGGCCGGGGCCAGTGCTTATCCGCGCACTATTGACTTTGCCCGTCTGCGACAAATCGCCGACGAGATAGATGCTTATCTGGTTGTGGACATGGCCCATATAGCCGGCCTGGTTGCGGCGGGCCTGCATCCCAGCCCGATTCCGCACGCCGACATTGTTACAACGACAACGCACAAAACCCTGCGAGGCCCGCGAGGCGGACTGATTCTTGCCAAAGAAAAATATATCAAAAAACTAAACTCCCAGATTTTCCCCGGCATTCAGGGTGGCCCCCTCATGCATGTAATTGCCGCCAAAGGGATATGCTTTAAAGAGGCCATGGCCTCGGAATTCAAAGCATACCAGAAGCAGGTTATCGACAATGCTGTGACGCTGGCCGCTGAACTCGGCAAAAAAAGTCTCCGGATTGTTTCCGGCGGCACTGACAACCACCTGATGCTGGTTGACTTACAGCCGAAAGGCACCAACGGCAAAAAGGCTGCTGAGGCACTCGATATCGCCGGTATCACCGTCAATAAAAATATGATCCCATTCGACCCGGAGAAACCGACGGTCACCAGCGGTATCCGGGTGGGGACACCAGCCGTAACTACACGCGGTATGGGCACAGCGGAAATGGCCACTATCGCCGACTGGATGGAAAAGGCCATCGACAATCTTGACGATGACAACGCCCTGAAGCAAATTCGCAAAGAGATAATCGCTTTCACCAGCGACTATCCAATGCCCCGATTTCAACTTTAATGCCAGGCTCCTTAAATAAATAAATAAAAGATACACCCATATGACCGCCAAAGAATTACGAAAACTTTATATTGATTTCTTCAAAGCACGCGGCCATGCCGAAATCAACAGCGCCCCGCTTATCCCTGAAAATGACCCTACCGTCCTCTTTACTACCGCCGGTATGCATCCTTTGGTACCATTTCTGCTCGGCGAAAAACACCCTACAGGGAACCGCCTAGTTGATGTCCAGAAATGCCTGCGTACAGGAGATATTGACGAGGTCGGCGACACAACCCACCTCACTTTCTTTGAAATGCTGGGCAACTGGTCACTGGGCGATTACTTCAAGGAAGAAGCGATTAAAATGAGTTATGAATTCCTTACTTCTGAACTGCAGATTCCAGTTGATAAACTGTGGATCAGCTGCTTCGGGGGGGATGATGACGCACCGCGCGATGAAGAAGCTGCGGACGTGTGGCGGCGGCTTGGGATCCCGGAGGAGAGAATCGTTTTTTTGGGTAAAAAAGACAACTGGTGGGGACCGGCTGGCGAAACAGGCCCCTGCGGTCCGGATACCGAAATGTTTGTCGAATTGGATCAACCCGCGTGCGGTCCGAAATGTGATATAACCTGCAACTGTGGCAAGTATGTCGAAGTGTGGAACGATGTTTTCATGCAGTACAACAAGACCATAGACGGGAATTATGAACCGCTCACTCAGCGCAATGTTGATACGGGAATGGGCTTGGAGCGGGTTGCTGCTGTTCTTCAGGGTAAAAAAAGCCCTTACGAAACAGAGCTCTTTGCGCCGATTTTTGAGTGCCTGAGTTCCATCACTGACAAACAGAATATGCAGGACAATCGCAGCGGGCGGATCGTCGCCGAACACATCCGGGCGGCAACCTTCTTGTTGGCCGACGGGGTCCGCCCCGGCAATGTCGACCAAGCATATGTGTTGCGCCGGCTTATAAGGCGCGCCATAAGAGAGGGGCGCAAGCTGGGTATCGCCGACAATTTCACGACCAAACTCGCACAAGTGGTCATTGACAACTACAAGGATGTTTATCCCGGGTTGGAGCAGAACAAAACCGCCATGCTGGACGCTCTCAGTCAGGAAGAAAAGCAATTCATGCACACCCTTGAGCGCGGTACCCGCGAATTTAATAAGCTCATAGATTCCATCCCTGATCACGTACAAAAGAAAGAAATCAGCGGCCGCAAAGCATTCTATCTCTATGAGACCTTCGGGTTCCCGATTGAACTCACAAAAGAAATGGCCCGAGAACGCGGATTCAAGGTTGATGAATCCGGTTTTCAGGAGGCTTATCGTAAACACCAGGAACAGTCGCGCAAGGGTGCAGAACAAAAGTTCAAAGGCGGCTTGGCGGACCACTCGCAAAAAGCGACCGCACTGCACACCGCGACCCATCTGCTGCATGCCGCGTTGCGGAAAATACTGGGTGACCACGTGGCGCAAGCCGGTTCCAATATTAATGACAAGCGTCTGCGATTTGACTTCACCCACCCGGAAAAAGTAAGCCGGGAAGAACTGCAGAAAGTTGAAGACTTAGTGAATGATGTCATTAGCCGTGATCTACCTGTAGACTCTCGGGAAATGTCAATTGAGGAAGCCCGTGAATCCGGCGCTGTCGGTTTGTTCGAAGATCGTTACGGCGAGCGGGTAAAAGTTTATCAGGCTGGTGATTTCAGCCAAGAAATATGTGGCGGTCCGCATGTCGAACGGACTGGTGAGCTGGGGACATTCAAAATCAAAAAAGAAGAAAGTTCAAGCCGGGGCGTTCGCAGAATCAAAGCCGTTCTGTTATAGTAATAAGTCGTTAAGTTTAAACTTTTTCAATTTGTAAAATATTTTCTGGAACCTCAGACTCAATAGCAGTCTGGCTTTTTTAACTTTAAAAACTAGGGTTCGTAACCTATATGTCAGAAGCACAAATCTTGGTTGCCAGGCAGGGTAAGGTGGCACAGGTGCGCGTAATCGGCAGGGCGACATTCAAAGTCAGCCGCGAATTACGTGAGTACGGCTTGCGAGTTATCCGCAACGGCGTGAACAGCCTGATTTTCGACCTTTCACAGTGTCGTGGCATGGACAGCACGTTCATGGGGGTCCTGGCTATGCTGGGGCTCGAGGCCAAAGACAAGGCCAAATTAGTCATTGTCAACGCTGGCCCCCAGCAGCGCAATCTTCTAGAAAGTATCGGTGTTTCCCGGCTTTTCGATTTTTCTGATAAAAATATGGAGCGGGTTACTTGGCAAAATCTGGTCGAGGCAGCGGCTGAAGTTAGCGATATGGGCGATGTGGCCGACACCATTCTCAATGCCCACCAGACCCTTATGGATCTCAATCCTGAAAATGTCCCGAAGTTTAAGGACGTGGTAGAAATGTTGACCCACGAAGTCGAAGAACAAAATAAAAACCAGCAAAGGCAATTATGATGAAATCAATCCATAGTACACTCGTTACGGTTTTCGCTGTTACTCTGTTCACCCTTCCCGCTCTGAAGGCGGAAGAGACTGTCCGGTACGTTGATATGTCCCGCCTGTTCACGAACTACTACAAAACTGTCAGATCCCAGAAGTCCTTGAAAAAGCAGGAAGAGATATACAAGGAGCGGGCGGAAGAACTCGTGGAAGAAATTAAAAATCTCCGGGAGAAAGTGCAAACGCTGGAAGAAAAATCACTGAATGTCGGCGTCTCGAAAGAGGAACGTGACAAAAGCCGGCGCCAGGCTAACGCAACTGAAAACCTCTATCAGGCCAAGCAAAAGCAGTTGCGGACGTTTATGCAAAGTAAGCAACAGGATCTGCGCAAACAGTATATGCAAATGCGCAAGACTCTGGTTGATGAAATCCTTGGCTTCATCCGCGACCATGCCAAGCAGAAAAATATTGATACCGTCTTCGACGTTTCGGGGTTGACAAATAATTTGCTGCCGACAATTCTTCACTACCCCCAGGAAAAAGATATAACCGACAGCATTATCAAAAAGCTCAACAAAGGCCACGAAGACGAAGTGCCGGACGGCGGGGTCGAACAGGTTGAGACTCCAAAGATTACCCCTGAGCTATGACCAAGCGACAATTCACCGCAAAAGAACTGACTGAAGAACTCGGCGGTATACTTGAGGGGGATCCCTCAGTTGTCATTACCGGCGTGGAATCACTGGACGCTGCCACCCCGGGGCAATTGTCGTTCCTAGGAAATTCAAAATACACCAAACAAGTGGTTTCATCCGAGGCTGGCGCCGTCTTAGTCCCTCAAAATTTTTCAGAGCCACCGCCAACAGGCCGCGCCTGGATTCGGTGCGATGATCCCTCCGCGGCATTCACTAGAGCTGTTCAGTTTTTTGCCCCGCCGCCGGTTAAGCTGGCCTCTCGGGGAGTTCACCCCGCCGCTGCAGTTGCAGAAGATGCCTGTATTGCTGAGGATGCCGCAATCGGTGCTCACGCCGTAATTGAACGCGGTGTTTGTATCGGGGCAAACAGTGTTGTCGGGCCTGGGTGCTATATCGGCCATGAAACAAGCATAGGCGATAACTGCGTAATCCATCCGAATGTGACTATTCGCGAGCGTTGTCAACTCGGCAACAAGGTTATAATCCACAGCGGCACAGTTATCGGCAGTGACGGATTCGGTTATATCCCGGGTCGGGAACAGCATACAAAAATACCGCAGGTGGGTATAGTCCGCATTGATGATGATGTGGAAATCGGCGCCCAGGTAGCGATTGACCGGGCCCGTTTCGGACGAACCTGGGTCAAAAAAGGTGCCAAAATTGATAACCTAGTTCAGATAGCTCATAATGTCGTCATTGGTGAACTTTCTTTTGTGGTGGCCCAGGTAGGGATATCCGGCAGTACAGAAATCGGTAAGCGCGTAAGCTTGGCCGGGCAGGCGGGTTTGGCAGGCCATATCACTATAGGCGATGATTCCATTGTGATGGCGCAATCAGGTCTTAACAAGGATTTGCCCGCCGGTTCCAGCGTTCTGGGCTCACCAGCCAAAGACCGCCGGGAATATGCTCGTGACCTGTTTTCGGTCGGCCGTATTCCCAAATTGACAAAACAGATCAAAGGCCTTCAAAAAGAGCTGGAGGATATAAAAAAGCAACTGGCGCAATCCGCGGCCCCCGAAACTGACCGCGATTCTTGATGAACAAATAACCGATGTCGATTCTCCGCCGTATTGAAACCCTAGTTTTTCCAAATTTGTGCCCCGCTTGTAAGCAGGAACGCATTGCGACTCATAATTCAATCGGTGTCTGTAATACCTGCGCTAAAAGCCTTATCCCTTTGCCGACCCCCAGATGTAAAGCCTGCGGAGGAATTGTCGACGGCGTCCTCGAGGTCTGCGGTGAGTGCGCCGCGAATCCATGTCGGAATTGGGATCACGCAGTTACGGTTTATGCCTATGGAAGCTATGTCCGGCACCTGATACACCGCTTCAAGTATCGGGGAACGGTAGAACTCGCCCCCGGGTTTGCCCGGGTTATGGCGGATAGTTTAACCGCGCACAGCGTCCTGCAACCGGACGCAATCATAGCTGTACCGATGCATTGGCGGCGAAAATTCATGCGCGGTTACAACCAAGCGGAAATTCTGGCCTCTCTCATTGGCAGGATAATAAGCGTGCCCTGTATACGACCGCTTAAGCGCACGAAGAACAGCAAGCGCCAGGCGACGCTTGATTTTGACAAACGACGCAAGAATGTTGAACAAGTTTTTTCGGCAAAAAGAAAGACAAACCTCGAAGGATACCATATAGTACTGATTGATGACATCCTCACAACCGGGGCTACATTAGACTCTGCCACTATCGCCTTGAAAGAAGCGGGCGCGGCAGTAGTGGAAGTTTTGACATTGGCACGAGGTTAGTAGTAATGGCATTATTTCGCAAATTACAATATTCGACGGTTCGGTCCACCAAGAAGACCAATATTCCGGAAGGGCTGTGGCAAAAATGTAAAGGTTGCGGAGTAATTGTCTATAAGGACAAGCTGACCGAGAACCAGGGAGTATGTCCGGATTGCGGCTATCATTATCCGCTCACTGCTTACGATAGAATTGCGATGCTTGTGGACAAAAACAGTTTTGAGGAAATCGATGCTGATTTGAGTTCGCTTGACCCCTTGGAATTTGCCGGCGGCAAGGTGTACCCCGAAAAACTCGAGAAGTCGGTTGCCAAAACCGGCATGTCAGATGCCATTGTCTGCGGTAAAGCCAAGCTTGATAACCAGCCGTATTATCTGGGGGTAATGGATTTTCGTTTTCTGGGGGCCAGTATGGGGTCAGTGGTTGGCGAAAAGGTCGCCCGGTTGACAGAAAGCGCTACGAAGGCTGCCCAGCCGCTGGTCATCGTAACCGCCAGTGGCGGGGCCCGCATGTACGAAGGAATGTTAAGTCTCATGCAAATGGCCAAGACTTCCGGCGCTCTGGCCGTGCACCAGGATGCTGGCCTGCCGTACATCGTCATTATGACGCATCCTACAACCGCGGGGGTTTCGGCCAGCTTTGCTTCGCTGGGAGATGTCATCCTTGCTGAGCCCGGAGCATTAATCGGGTTTGCAGGACCGCGAGTTATTAAGCAAACAACGCAATCGGAATTACCGAAAGGGTTTCAGACCTCTGAATTCCTTATGAAGCATGGCTTTATCGACCGGGTTGTGCCGCGTCATGACCTTGGCCATGAGCTTTCGTTATTCCTAAACTATTTCCAAGGCGCTATGCCACCCCGAAAGAAGGCTGAATAGACCGTTCGCGAAAA
>JAWOEV010000149.1:0-27439 GCA_046482565.1 Lentisphaeria bacterium
GTGGCCAATGCGGTAGCGGCCGTACCGGTAACCCCGGGGGGAGTCGGGCTTCGCGACAAAGGAGCGCAGGAACTGTTTGCGGCTTTGGGCATGCCGAAGGAAAAAAGCGGAGCAATTCCGGTAACCATGACCCTGATCATCCTGGCCTGGGCCTTAATCGGTGGGGGAGTTTTTTCTGTCTCTCCAGTCTCTCCCCGCCGTTCCATCCAAACGGACGAAACAGCAAACAAGTAAAGCAACGTATGCCGGAGACCTTTTCAGCATGAAACCAACACTTTTAGTTCTGGCCGCCGGTATGGGATCTCGCTACGGCGGCTTAAAGCAGGTTGACCCTGTCGGCCCCAATAATGAAATCGTCCTAGATTATTCATTGTATGATGCGCAACGCGCGGGGTTCGGAAAAACCGTATTTGTTATCCGCGAAGAGCTTGAGTCTACTTTTCGGAAAAGATTTGAGCGCTGTCAGAGTGCAAACTTTAAAATAGATTACGCGGTTCAGAAATTGGACGACCTGCCGGGTGATATGCACCCGCCTCCCCAACGCACCAAGCCCTGGGGCACCGGCCAGGCGGTACTGGCAGCCCGCAACTGCATAAACGAACCGTTTGCGGTTATCAATGCTGACGATTTCTACGGTCCGGAGAGCTATCGGTTGCTGGCCGACTTCCTGAAGGCGCCGCCACAGCCCGATCAAGGCCCGGATCAATACACTATGGTCGGGTTCAAACTCAAGAACACATTGTCAGACCACGGTGCCGTTGCCCGTGGCATCTGCACTGTGGACGGGAACGGCATCTTGCAAAACATTGAAGAACATACGCAAATTGCCGCGCATAAAGACGGCGCTATCCGGGGGAGAAATGCGGCTACGAAAAAAACCGTATTGGCTGCTGGCAGTCTAGTGTCGATGAATATGTGGGGATTCACCCCTGATTTCCTTACTCATCTGGAACGACTTTTTGAGAATTTTCTACACCTGCACTCAGGTGAAACTAAAACCGAGTTTTACCTTCCCGCGGCAGTCGATAATCTGATAAACGAGCAAAAATGCAGGGTCATGGTCAAATCCTCCCCCGAGGAATGGTTCGGAGTCACATACCGGCAAGACCGGGATGCCGTTGTAAGCCGCATTGCCCAGCGCATTAAAGCAGGAATCTATCCAGAAAGTGTCCTGCCTTGAGCCGCTAAAGTTTCGCGACATATGTTAGCCCAAGTTTCGCAACTTGGGCTATAAGTCGTTGCGCCGCAACGACCGGATTTCTTGTGGCACTACAAAACCGACGATTTTTTCATCGGTACTGACATTTTTGTGCCGGGCAGGTTTCGATGATCAACCCCCAGGGATACCACAATGCGCTGCCGTGGCTTTCCCTCCCGGTTCCGGTAGGATTCGCCCAGCTGCAGCGCTTCTCCCGAGCGAGTTGCCTTAATGCGAAAAAACATAATAAGAACAACATAACCCGGATAAAAATATTGCAAGCTATTGATTGGCACTACATAGCTTAAATAGAGCTGCTTTTGTTGCAATGCAACGACTTATGACACAAAATTTCTTAAAAATTTTGTTTTAGCCCGAATTTCTGCGAAAGTCGGGCTAGCCTCGCTCGCTATACATGGAATGATAATATTCCTCGTATTCGCCTGTCAGCACATCCTGCAACCAGGAATCATTGTCCAAGTACCATTGGATTGTTTCCTTAATACCGTCGTCAAACATATATTTCGGCCGCCAGTCAGTTTGCCGCATTATTTTACTTGCATCAATTGCATAGCGTCGATCATGACCGGGACGATCTTTCACAAAACTTATGAGCGACTCCGGTTTATCCAATGCCTTAAGGATGGTTTTCACCACTTCCAGATTGGTTTTCTCATTATTGCCGCCGACGTTATAGACCCCGCCTGATGCACCTTGCGTATAGACTTTCCAGACTGCTTCGCAATGATCTCCAACGTGGATCCAGTCCCGCATCTGCAAACCGTCACCGTAAACGGGAAGAGCCTTATCTTCACGGGCGTTATTTATCATCAACGGAATCATTTTTTCGGGAAACTGATAAGGTCCGTAATTATTTGAACACCGCGTTATTACAATATTAAAATTATGGGTTCTGTAAGCCGCCCGAACTAGGTGGTCGGCACCGGCTTTACTGGCGCTATACGGCGAGCTCGGTTCAACCGGTGTTTCCTCGCTGAATTTACCGGTTTCTCCCAGTTCCCCGTATACTTCATCAGTAGAGACCTGTAGGAATCGGCTGACCCCGGCGTTCATGCCTTCTTGCAGAAGGACTTGTGTGCCTCGGACATTGGTCTCGACAAAAATCTCGGCTCCTTCGATTGAACGATCCACATGACTTTCCGCTGCAAAGTTAATAATGCCGTCAACCGCAAATTTTTTCAGCAAATACGCAACCAGTTCGGCATTGGTGATATTTCCCAACACGAAATGATGTCGTTCATGATCCATGAAGCCGGCCAGGTTGGCAATATTCCCGGAATACGTCAAGGCATCGAGATTGACTATCTGTATATCATTTTCCGCGTTCAGAAGCCAGCGCACGAAATTAGCGCCGATAAACCCTGCACCGCCAGTTACGAGTATTGTTTTCATTGCCTTTTATCCTTCACAAAAGCCCGGCTGTCTCCGGCAAACCAAACATTAGATTAAGGCACTGCAGAGCCTGCCCTGAGGCACCTTTGGTAAGATTATCAATCGCACTGCTGATGATAACCCGGTTTGTATGTTCATCAATTGCAAAGCCGAGCTCAGCCATATTGGTTCCGACTACATGCTTGGTATCGGCCAACTGTTTTTCCGGCAGCAGTCGTACAAATCTTTCGGCGCCATAGGCCTCGGCATAAACCGCCTGAATATCCTCAACTCCAGTACCGGGGGGCAAATCAGCATATATAGTTGAATGGATGCCGCGATTAACCGGGATCAGATGGGGGACAAAATTTATCGCCACCGTTTTTCGCCCGGCCGCCAGAGTCAGTTCCTGTTCGATCTCCGGCAAGTGGCGATGACCATTTGGTGCATAAGGACGCACGCTTTCATTACATTCGGGAAAAATATACGGCAGGTCAACCTTACGCCCGGCCCCAGTTACCCCGCTGAGGCTGGCAACGGCGATTCCTTGCGGGCTCACTACGTCGGCCGCCAGAAGCGGGATCAGCGGTAACAAAATACTGGTGGGGTAGCATCCCGGACAGGCAATAAGCCGCGCTCTCTTGATCTGTTCGCGATACTTTTCCGGCAACCCGTAAACCGCCTCATCAAGCAATTCGGGGGCCGGATGCGCCTGTTTGTAAAAATGCTCATATACCACCTTGTCTTTGATCCGGAAATCGGCGCTGATATCCACGACTCGTAAACCGCCTTCCAAAAACGGGACGGCAAACTCAGCCGCCAAACCATGCGGCAACGCCAGCACTGCAACATCAGCGCTGGCCACAATTTCTTCAACATCAGGCTCAGTAAATACTAGATCGGCCTCGGTAAACCGCGGAAATACCGTACTCACGTGACGCCCGGCATATTGCCGCGAAGTGATACAGGCTATCTCAACCTGCGGATGCGGAATCAGCAAACGCAGCAGTTCTTCACCTGAGTAACCGGATGCTCCGACAACCGCCACTTTGATTTTTTCAGTACTTTTCATGCTCAACCAATTTTTTGTTTCTTCAATATTACTATAATTGCAGAGAGTACGATACCTTGACAAGCGGCAAAAATCCAAGCCAAATAAAAACCCGTACCGAAATAAAATCGGTACGGGTTTAAATTATATAAGTTCGCAATCTTCTTAAAAGTAAGATTAACGTTTTGAGAACTGGAACTTCCGACGCGCGCCGGGCTGTCCGTATTTTTTACGTTCTTTCTTACGCGGATCACGGGTCAGCATGCCGCTTTCCTTAAGAACCGAACGCAGTTCACCGTCTGATTTCTCCAAGGCTCTGGCCAAACCATGACGCAAAGCGCCTGCCTGCCCCATTGATCCGCCCCCGCTGATATTGGCGTAAATATCAAAATCTTTCGTTTTTCCGGTAATCATCAGCGGCTGGGTGACAAAACCACGCACAGCTTCCGTCGGGAAAAAATCTTCAAATTCCCGTTTGTTAACTTTGATCTTGCCTTCACCGGGCTGGATTCTTACACGGGCAGTAGCGGTCTTACGCCGCCCAGTCGCCCAAAATTCTTCCGTCTTTTTGGCCATCTTGCAATAAACCTCCGTCGGGTCAGTCGAGTTCGAGTTTGATAGGCGTCTGGGCTTCGTGAGGATGCTCAGCACCTGCATATACTTTGAGTTTTCGGAACTGCCGGCGACCAAGGCGTCCTTTGGGCATCATGCCCCATACCGCATCACGCACCAACCGGCTCGGTTTACTGGCCCGGACTTGACGCGCTGTCTGCACTTTCTGGCCGCCCATATAGCCCGAAAAGTCCTGATACGTTTTACCAGATTCTTTACGGCCCGTCAATTTTACCTTCTCGGCATTGACGACAATCACGTGGTCGCCGCAATCTAAATGCGGTGTGTATGTGGGCTTATTTTTGCCCCGCAAAAGATCTGCAACTTTTACCGCCAAACGCCCCATAATAGCATCTTCGGCGTCGACGATCAACCAATTGCGCTGAATTTCATCTTCTTTCGGGAGATAGGTTTTCATTTTTATCCTTGGCCTGCTTTGTTCCCTTCATCAAAAAAAATTAATTTGAAGACACCGTATTTTACTCAGTGACACTTCAATGGCACGACAAAACTCATAATTTACATTCTTTTCCAAGCCTGTCAACACGCTAGACACTGATTATGGGATATACTTGTATTATTTGACGGCAAACAATACAACCGTTATGGTGTACAAGCAATCTTGAGAAGATTATTACACTACTAAACAAAAAATCGAGATACAGAAAACGGCATGAATCAAAGTCAGCAAACTTTATTAAAAAGTGTGGATACCAACCTCTATCCGCTTTTGTTTGAGCCAGTATGGCAAAAGTCGGAATCGGGTGGCGACATGCTTTCCGACAAGTATCCGGATATCTGTTCCCGGGCAAAGACGGGAAACATCTGCTGGCAAATCATCGATGACGGGAATTTGCAGAGCAAAGTTTTAAACGGTGCTTTTGCCGGGAAATCGCTGCGGCATATGGTCGAAGACAATCCCGTGGAATTGGTTGGCAAGCGGCATCGCCCGCAAGCCTCTTTCCCTCTGTGCTGCCGGATTTTAGATTTAGGGAAAGATCAGCCTCTAGGCGTCCACCCCGCCGGTGAGAGGCGCCGGGATAAGCGGCAAGCCCAGTCCAATACCAAGTTCTGGTATACTTTAGCAACCAAAGGTTCTACTCGCGTATATGCAGGTATAGCCCAGCGTGTAACCGGCCAGCAGTTAATCCGGCATATTGATGATCACAGTAAAATGCTTGGTATGGTGAGGTCATTTCCGGCCCGGCCCGGTGATTCTTTCCTGATTCCGCCGGGTTTTATACACGGTATAGCGGCAGGGAATCTGGTGTGGGAATTGCAGGAAAATAATGTACCGGCTTATCGTCTCAGCGATGCCGAGGAAAATGCCGAGATCCCCGAAGAAGAGCGGCAGGCCGCTCTTGATGCCGTAATTGTGGAAAGTCGTCACAATCCCCGAATCTCCCGTGAAGCCAGTAAGTTTACACATACACGGCGTATCCCGCTGACACGGCATTGCCCGTTCTTTTTAGTTGATGAAGTGCGCTTGTTTGATCATACCTTTATGCGTACGACGAGCGACAGTTTTCACTTACTGTTCATGGTAAAAGGAACTGGGATTGTCGAGTACGGTGCGGCAAAGCTGGAGCTTATCCCGGGTCAGGTTTGCTGCATACCGGCAGCCCTCGGAGAATACAAAGTCAAAACGGCCGGTGCCCCCGCCGAATTCCTCCGTATCCGTCGCCCTACCCTGACGTAATTCGGCAACTGATCCCGTAAATCCACATTCCTGAAGCTACTGTCGCAATGGGTTGGCACAATCAGGTAAAAGGTTATAGAGTAAGCATTATTTTTAGTGGTTTATTTCTTTAATATTGAACAGCAAACAGAGGTTTTATTTCATGCGAATCATCGGCATTTTTTTCAGCTTTTTAGGGTCGAGTATACTGCTGGCGCCAGCTGTATGGGCGCAATCACCGGAGGGGGCTGCTGGCGCCACCGGCAGGATGTCCCTTGAGCAAATACTGGCGGCCGGTGGCTGGCCGTTAAAAGTTGTCATTCTGCTCTCAATTGTCAGTGTGTTTTTAGTGGTCTTTTTTATCTTTTCATTCCGGGCGCATGTATTGGTGCCTAAAACATTCTATCGCGAGGCCGATCAGGCGGCCGAGGAAGGTGATGTTGCGGGGCTTGAACTTGCTTGCCGGAATGATGCATCACCGGCTTCAAGAATTATCGGTGCCGCTACCCGGCAGATGCAGGCCAGTGAACGTTTCGATTATATGGCGGTGCGTGATGCTGTCGAGGATGAAGGCGGCCGCCAGGCAACCGTTTTATGGCAGCGCCTGCAATATCTAATGGATATCGCGGTGATCGCGCCGATGGTAGGGTTGCTGGGAACGGTTTTGGGAATGCTGGACTCTTTTGCGGGAATGGAAGCGGAGCTCGGAGCAGTTCGGCCGTCCAGTCTTTCACAGGGTGTGGCGAAGGCCCTTATAACCACGGCCGGAGGCCTGATTGTCGGTATCGGTGCCATGATTCTCTACGCCGTTTTCCGCGGTCATGTCAATCGCCTGATTGCCTATATGGAGGAATCGTGTAGTCAAATTCTCCGAAAAATGGCTGACGCCCAGCCCGCCGGGAGGTAAGCATGAACTTCAGAAAACAAATCATGCCGTCCCAGTCGAGCTTCCAGATGGCGCCGATGGTCGACATCATGTTTATTCTACTGATTTTCTTCATGGCCTCGGCGGTCTATGCGCAATGGGAAACCCGCGTGGACATAACGGTTCCCACCGCCGAATCCGGTGAGCGGACAACCCGGCAGACAGGCGAAATCATAATAAACGTCGATGAGAAAGGCAGGTATTTTATCAACAATTCTAAAGTTGATACGCCGAGGTTGCGATCCGTTTTGACCCAAGTTTCCAAGCAGTTTCCCAATCAATCCATTATTATCCGCGCAGACGCTGAGACGCCGCATAAGTTTGTTATCGAATTGCTCGATATCTGCCGTAATGTGGATATTTGGAATATTGCTTTCGCAACGCTTGCCAACAAGGATAAGTGATGCGCTCCCGTTTAAGATTTTGGCAAAGACTGCTTTTCTCCGCTTTGCTTGGTTTGGGCTTTTTTTTCTTATGTATGCCCAGTCCGCCAATCTGTGCGGAGGAACAACTCCCCAGCGTTCCGGCAGCATCCCCCCCCCGCCAGTATCAATTCGCCAAAGGGCTGTGGGATCGTGGCTTGTATGAAATGGCTGCGAATGAATTCGCGGCGTTTATCAAGCAAAATCCTGCTGCTCAATATGCCGACTTGGCTCGCTATTATAAAATCCGATCCTTTGCCAAATCGGGAAAATACGATAAGGCGTTGCAGAAAATTCGCGGCTTGAGAAAAGAACTGCCCGATTACTCTTACCCGAAACGTTTAACCCTTCTCGCTGGCGAACTGCACCTTAAAAACAAGAATCCTCAGGCTGCCCGGCAAGAATTTGCCAAACTTACCGCAGCCCCTGATCCCGCGGTCAGCGAAACCGCCGTTTATTACATGGCGGAAGCTTATACCCGACAGGACAAACGCCGGCATGCTACGGCTCTGTACTCCCGTCTGGCGGCAAAGCAATTGACAGAGAACCATCCGTATCGGGCGTACGCTGTTTATGCACTTGCCGCAATATACCGGGAAGTGGGACAGCTCGACAAAGCAGCTCGCCAGTATGAACGGTTAATCAACAGCGAGTTCATCCCCGAAAAATTGCGCTCCGAAAGCCTTTACGAGGCTGGCTTGCTGGCGGCCTCGCAAAAGAAGTACGACAAAGCTGCAAAACTCCTTTCTGAAATTCATAGTCATTATCCTGACAGTACATATGCCCGCCCGGCGCGATTGCGAGAAATGCGGGCTCGACTGCGTAATAAGGAGGCTGAGCGCGTCCTCGCTCTAGCCAAAAGCTGGAAAGAGATTCACGGGAAAGAAAACGCCGCACAGGTTAACTATTTGCAGGGGCTGGCATTACAGTTGCTCAATCGCCACAAACAAGCGGCCGCCCTGTTTAAAGCGACTGTTGCCGCCGATAATACTGGGCAATATGCCCGGCCCGCGTCCTATCAAACGGCGTATTCACTGCTACGGGCAGAAGAGTATCGAGCCACCGTAAACGTTTGCGGAGACTTCTTGCAAAGGTACCCGCAAGCTGCAGAAACAACCGATATCCACTACTTCGCGGGGCTTGCCGCCTACAATCTGGAAAACAACCGGGAATCCGTAAATCACCTGAAAAAAGCACTACAGCAGGGGCAAAATGATAAATGGCAATACAAAACGGCCACTTTGCAGCTGTTAGCTGATGCCTACCGTAAAACCGGCGCATCCGCTGAAGCGGCAGAGGTTTACGATCGGCTGGCCAGCAGTGCGTCCGGCAGCTCTCAAGCACGTTATAAAGTGGCGGCAGCGGAAATTCATGCTTCTGTCGGCAACTTTGAGGAAGCAATCAAACGCTATCGCGCGGCTTTTGACACCATGCCTGCGGAAACCGACCAAGCTCAAAATAGTGCTTTGCGGACAGCCGGACTTTACTTAAAAATAAACCAACCGCAGGAGGCCGAGAGATTTCTCAAGGACAGCATAGGCTCGGCCTTAACCGAAAACAACCCCAGCCTGCAATTTATGCTGGGGATGGCCAAATACCGGCAGGGGGAATTTGCGGCTGCCAGCGATATTCTTCGAGACCTCTTAGCAAGCGGAAAAACAAACCGCGAGCTACAAGCCAAAATCCGTTACATACTAACAGTCTCGTTGCTTGAACTCAAACAGACCAAAAAGGCTCTGCAGGCTTTCGCTCCCATACTCGAAAACGCTAATGAAGCCCTTCCGGATTTTGAAGAAGATATTATTTTGCAACTCGCGGGACTTTATTATGAGGCTGACAATTATAAGCTGACCAAAGAGCTGTGCAGAAAACTGGTCGACTCAAAAACTCCCCGCATTGCACACCAAGCATCATTGCGAATGGCCAAAGTCTATATTGCGGAAAACTCCCTTGCTGAGGCTCGGGCATTACTGGAGCAGAGGAAAGCGAACGTCCAAGAACAAAAAGACACCGACACGGTCAATAAGAACTCCGAGATCCTTTCACTTTTGGGAGAAGTATATATGCTCCAAGGTAAGCGGGATCAAGCCATTCGAGCATTCCGGAAAAGCTTGGGCGCTAATGCCCTGACGGATAATTACCTGGCGCGGTCACAATGGGGTATTGCAAAGATCCTTTATACGGAAGAAAACTACCGGGAAGCTTTACGCCATGCCATGAACGGTTTTATTCTGGCTGATGATGCCTTTTATACACCGCGCGCCATGTGGCTGGCTGTTAAAGCCTTGATTATGCTTGACCGCAAAAGCGAAGCAACTGTCACGTGGAAAGAAATGCAGGAAAGGTTCCCTGCTACTGCGGCTCGACATGCCGACAGTAAAATATTATTGCAAGCTGACGAACGATGAAGGAATAACTTCCTTTTCAATGCCAAAAAAACCGGATATATAAACATAAATATCTGGCGCATATAAGTATATAAAGTTTTTTGTCGAATTTAGTACGGTTTCAGGTTGCACAAAACGCCCGGGGTTTTATATTCTGTTATGCCTAGGTGGATAAAATCATCAACCGAAGACCGTATTCAAGCGCAGGATAAGGTATGAGCGATGCCAAACGAAAATCCTAAAGTCATAGTTCTTTCAGAACAGTTACGCGGAAAATCTTTCGAGCTTACTGAAGAAAAATATACAGTTGGCAGAAACGAGGACTGCGATATCTATATCGCCGATCCAACCATAAGCGGTCATCACTGTTCTTTCGTCAAAGAAGAACAGGGCGGCTATAAGTTGGTTGACGAAGGCAGCACCAACGGTTCTCGGGTTAACGGCGTTAAAGTTGATTCCCAAAAGCTGGCCAACAGTGATATTGTGCAAGCGGGGGCCATTGAAATGCTTTATGATTCAAAGCATAAGGCCGATGCAGCCGCGGCCAGCACTCAGACCGGTATAAACCTGGAAAGCACCGCCGGAACGACAAGCGTTATGGACGTCCCCAACTTTTCACCATTTGCCGCCCAGAAGGGGAGCAACGACAATAGCAAACTTTTTGTATATGGCTTAACCGGCTTCATTATAGTCCTTGCTGCAGCCGTAGTAATCGTCTTGGCATTACTCGTCTTAAGCTTGATCAGTTAAAGGTGCATTTTTTTATATCGCCCCTATGAATTCACAATTTACTCTCACCTGACCTGAGTACTTCAGACAAGGCATGGGCCTTGGGTATAGTTCATCCGCATCAGATCCGACCTGCTCCACAAAGTAAAGAAGGAAAATTTTTAAACGTGTTCGACATACTTTTGAATGACAATCCTGAAGAAAAAAACAATAAAGAGGCGCATGAACCGAAAGATCCTGAAAATGCCCACAAAAACCGCGCCCACGATGTAAAAGCGCCGCGTCCCCCGCTTCAGACTCTCATTTTCTGGATCGTAATTCTGTTTGCTGTACCCCTGCTGATACTGACCTTTTTCAAACAGTCGGAACCCAACCCGAATCAACTCAGCCAAAGCGAATTTGAACAGCTGTTGCAGAGTAAAGATCAGCGCATCAAATCAGCGATACTTATTCGCGAACCCAACGCACCTGTTAAAGCAGTCAAAGGCAAATACTATCCATCTCCGGCTGCCGTTGGTGATGAAAGTAATCTGCAACCTTACAGAGTGACCGTTACCTACACCGATACGCTCGATAAAATGGTTCGTAATAATGCCGGTACTTATGACACCAAAACAGAAAGCAATTTCTGGCCCAATATCTTGACCAGTCTCTTGCCCATTCTGCTCCTGGTCGGACTCATTTACTTTTTGTTTTCACGCCAAATGAAGGCTACCGGACGCGGTGCGCTGCAGTTCGGTAAAAGCCGAGCACGCATGAATTCCCCAAGTAAAGAAACGGTTACCTTTGACGATGTCGCCGGGGTTGACGAAGCCAAAGAGGATGTTCAGGAAGTTGTCGAGTTTCTGCGCGATCCTGATAAGTTCAAGACGGTCGGCGGCAAAATTCCTAAAGGTGCTCTTATGATCGGTCCCCCGGGAACCGGAAAGACTCTGCTTGCGCGAGCTATATCCGGCGAAGCCGACGTACCCTTTTTCTCTATCAGCGGCTCAGACTTCGTTGAAATGTTCGTCGGGGTCGGTGCCAGCCGGGTGCGTGACATGTTCGAGGAAGGCAAGCGTCACGCTCCCTGCGTTATTTTTATTGATGAAATTGATGCCGTCGGACGCTCCCGCTTTTCCGGCATAGGCGGCGGCCATGACGAGCGTGAACAAACGCTGAATGCCCTGCTCTCAGAAATGGATGGCTTCCAGCCGAACACTGGTATCATTGTCTTGGCCGCCACCAACCGCCCCGATGTACTGGACCCCGCCCTCCTCCGCCCCGGACGATTCGACCGGCGTATTACGGTTGATTTACCCGACATGAACGGTCGCCTTCAGATCCTGGAGATTCATACGCAACAAATCAGTTTGGCCGAAGACACTGAATTGCGTGTAATAGCCAAAGGAACCCCGGGCTTCAGCGGCGCTGACCTGGCAAACCTGATTAATGAAGCCGCTTTGTCTGCAGCCCGACACGGCAAAAATGAAGTTGAATTGGCTGATTTGGAAGAGGCCCGTGATAAAGTTCGCTGGGGTAAAGAAAGGCGCAGCCGGACCCTGGATGAGCATGAACGGCAAGTTACCGCGTTTCACGAGTCAGGGCACACACTCATATCACTTTACACTGATAAAGGTATGCCGCTTCATAAAGTTACCATTATCCCCCGGGGTCAATCATACTTGGGTGCCACTATGAGTCTTCCGGAACACGACCGCTATACACGTAGCCGCAAAGAGATGGAAGACGAACTGACGTGCTTGATGGGAGGACGCCTCGCTGAAGAAATCATTTTTGATGACGTTACAACCGGGGCCGCCATGGACCTGCGCCAATCAACCGATATTGCCCGGAAAATGGTTTGCGAATGGGGTATGAGTAAAAAGCTCGGCCCCCTGGCTTACGGTAATCGCGAAGAACACATTTACTTGGGGCGCGACATTACCAAGTCGGAGGATTACAGCGAAGAAACGGCGCGAAAAATTGATGAAGAGATTGCCAAAATACTGCTTAAGGCAGAGGATAGAGCACGGAATCTTCTTCAGGACCACAGGGATCAGCTTGAGAAGCTTGGCAATGAACTGCTTGAGAAAGAAACCTTGGACGCAGCGGAAATCCGCTCACTGCTCAATATTGAGACCAAAGAAAGCGTCGCTGATGAAGAAAAAGAAAATACTGAAGCTTAATGTCAACGTCTAGGGACAAAAAGGGGCAGTACCCGGCTTACATTAAACAACTCCCGGAAAGCGTCATCCTGCTAGCCTATGTGCAACCCGGGGCCAAACGCACAGAAGTAAACGGAATCCACGACGGACGCCTGAAAATTCGCATTCAGACACCTCCCAGCGATGGTAAAGCCAACAAAGAACTTTGCCGGTTCCTGGCTAGACCGTCCGCGAAAAGGTCTCAGGTCCATGTTGGGAGCGCCGGTGGTTCCTCTCGGGCTTTTGCGCTGCAATGTACTACCCTCCGGGGTAATGCGTTACAGCGCAAAAGCCCGAGAGGGGCTGCCGCCGCCCCAACCCGAAGGGCTTGTGTCTCTTTCGGCGATCTTTCGTCTTTTCGGCGGAAACCGTTAGCTTACGGCTAGCGCATTCCGCCGAAAAGACAAAATCTCATCCGAAATAGGCACGAGCATGGGCCTGATACCTTTTCGCGGACGGTCTGGCTAAGCTCGTCGGAGCTCCCAAAAGCCGGGTAACGATCATTCGTGGAGAGAAAAGCCGTTGCAAGGATATCAGTTTCCACACTCTGCCTGCAAATAAACTTCTAGACGCACTGTAACGCGTTGGCTGGCTTCTACCCCCCCCCTACCCCGGCCATTGCATGAAAACATAAGATTCTGCCGGTTATGTATATGAATACCAAAGACTTATACCGCTTGTTATAAAATTACACTTTGTAACCCGGTGCATAATCTCATTTTTCACCCGGAGGGCGAAGCAACAGCATCACATCCGCCGAAGCTACCCGAGCGTAGGCGGATGTGATGCTGTTGCTTCGTGCAAAAACCGGGCTAAACGCTTTTTCCTCGCCTCTCGAATGGTTTTAGCCCGAATTTCTGCGTAAGTCGGGTTAACTCAAGGCGATTATACAGGCGCCAGCAACCATGATGGTGGCGGGGATAAGGTGCTCTTTAAGATTCCGTTCGTGAAAAATGACAGCTCCCATAATTAAACTTATTAAAATGCTGAGGCGTTTGATACTGACTACATATGAAATAAGGCCCAGCTCAAAGGCGAAATTAGTCGAGAGCGCCACTCCTACTACACCGAGCCCCAAGCCGATCATTACGGCCAAGTTTTCTTTCTTGGGCAAAAGGGTGCTGAAATGGCGGCCTCGGAGGAGATGTACAGATACCAGTAAGAAGGTAGAAAGCGGCAGACTGACACTCATGGTGAAATAAGGCGATGTACTGAGAACCGCTTTTTTAAAAAACGGACCGGCGACGGAAAAGCAGGCTGCCGCGACCAGCATATACCGGGCCCCTGGTTCCTTGATAAGCAGGACAAAGGGTTCCCAGATCCGCATACGCGTTCCTTTACTGCTCAAAAGGTAGCTACCGGTCACAGTTACTACCACACCGACCAATCCCTGCAATGACGGGGATTCATTAAGAAGCAGGACGCCGGTAACCAGCAAAAAGACCGGTGTAAAGGAAAGCAAGGGCACAGCCCGCTGCATAGACGCAAGCCGCAAGCTGCGGCTCATGCACAGCAAAGCGATAACATCCGTCGAACATGCGCAAAAGATGAAGACAAAGAATTTGGGAGGAATTGACGGTATGGGCACAACAAAAAGAAGCGCAACGGCAGGAATAGCGCCGAATGCGCTTCGGGCGAATACTATTGCACTGTCGCCCGCGGTACGGCCGGCGCTTTTGATAAGAGTTCGATTGACAGCAGCGAAAAAAGCCGAAGCCAATGCAAATATAAACCACATGTTTTAAAACTTTAACCCCATCGCATCTCAATTCAGAGCTTACGATCACAACCGTTTCATTGAATGCCGAGCTCGTATAGGTATGGCTATCGCCCCATCTTGCCGCTCGATTTCGATACCACTAGCCCAAGTTTCGCAACTTGGGCTATAAGTCGTTGCGCCGCAACGACCGGATTTCTTGTGGCACTACAAAGCCGACGATTTTTTCATCGGTACTGACATTTTTGTGCTGGGCAGGTTTCGATGATCAACCCCCAGTGATACCACGATGCGCTGCCGTGGCTTTCCCTCCCGGTTACGGTAGGATTCGACTAGCCCGAATTTCTGCGAAAGTCGGGCTAGCTTGGAACCCTCCGGCACCTCAATCCCTCCCAGGCGAAACGCGAGACCTTTTCACATGGCGTCTAACTTGACGCCATGCGAAAAGGTATCTCGCCCATGCCCGTGCTTATTTCGGATGAGATTTTGACTTTGCGGCGGGGATCGCTAGCCGTAAGCTAACGGTTCCCGCCGCAAAGTTGACATATCGCCGAAAGAAGCACGGGCCCTTCGGGTTGAGGCGGCGGCAACCCTTCTCGGGTTTTCGAGTTGTAAGGCATTACCGCTGAGGGTAGTGCATGACAACACGAAAACCCCGAGAAGAGCTACCGGCGCTCCCAACAGGGGCGCGGGACCTTTTCGCATGGCGTCTAACTTGCAGGGGAATTCCAGCGGCTCCAGGATTACGAATTAAATACTACTCGCCCTGCTCCTCTGCATCCGCCGTCTTGATTTTTTTCGGTTTGCAAAGATTTTTCTCCTGCTTGGCCGTGCGTTTACATTTTTTGCAGATATATACCGGGTCGTTAGTCAATTCCACATATTCCGGGAAATTTTTCTCAATATCTTTCCGGGAAAGTTTGCACAGTTTCTTTTTGGCTACGGAGTTAGCCATAGTGGCACCTCATTTATTTTGAGATTTTACGACTATGACCGGGCAATCTGCCTGATCGAGTATCAGCTGCCGTTCAACACTGGTGACGTCTTTACGGGTTATCGAGCGTCGCCATCCCCCCAGGACGACTACATCCGCGGGTAGGTCACGGGCGGCTTGCAGTACAACTTGATGGAAGGTTCCGTTGTCGATTATGGTGTCCACCTCGTGCCCCTCTTTTTCCGCTATGGTCCGGACGAAATCCAGATACCGCCGTCCCGTCTGCTCCAGCTCTTTTTCGAACTCTTCACGCTCCTCAGATACAAAAATTTTCATTTGGGTGAGGTATTCCATCGTAGCCGTATCAACCACATATATGGCGGTAATCCTGCCGCCGCTTTGAGAAGCCAAATCAACCGCGTAATGAGCTGCGGCAATAGACGGTTCTGAGCCATCGACCACAAGCAGCATTGAATTAAAAAGATTATCCGCCATTCTTGATCCCGTCATCGTTGCTTTTTTTCTTTTACCAGTTTGCGCATACTGAATTCTTCCAACTCTTTACCTTCCAGAATTTCTTCTATGTGTTGCAGTGTATCCTTAAAGTCCGGAATAAAAATCTGTTCCAGCGCATTAACCCGACGTTGCGTTTTTTTCAGTTCGCGCGACAGCAACCACACGGAACTCTGCAGATGGGCCATTTCGCCGATTACTTTCAACAGCTCCAAGAAGGCCGCCATTGTCTCGTCGACCAGCGAATCGGTTCCTGCAAATCCGAATTGTAATGAAAATTGGCCGGGAGTAACCTCTATTTCCGGAATTTTTACTCCCGCGACAACCCGCTGGCTCACCTCAACCTTATGCTCATAATTGATGCCGCTGCCAACCCGTTCCATCTGATTGTAGCCGTTTTTAGCTAAAGCCGTCCTTAGTACATTGTAAGCGTTTTCCCGCTTTTCTTCCAGTTTTTTTTCTGCTCTTCGCACTCTATCCAGCAAGCGCATCAGTTCCATCACCAAGATTTCCCGTTTCTGGTCCAACAGATTGAATCCTTCTGTCGCCATATCCAGATCATGCCTGATCTTGATATGGTTACTCTTGGTTGGCGAAATGTTTAAGCGGGACATGTTTTTTTTATTGGTTCTTGGTTGTTGGCAGCTGGTGGCGAATTTTACTGAAACTGCCCTTCGCCGGTTTCCTTTTTGGTGTCGTAATGCTGTTTGAGTTCTTCTTCTGACAAACGATACAATTCATCTCGCGGCAGAATTCGCAGGGCTTCCCATCCCAGCTCCAGGCTTTGTTCAATTGTCCGGTTTTCCTGCTCACCCTGCTTGATAACACGCTCCTCAAATTCATCGCCGAAGGTCATATAGAGTTTATCGAGCGGCGATAATTCTTCGCGTCCGACGACGGCCGCCAAGGCGCGTATATCCTTAACCTTTGAATAGGCCGCAAACAACTGTGAAGCAACGTGCGGATGATCGTCGCGAGTACGGTCTGTACCGATACCATCTTTCATCAGGCGCGACAATGACGGCAGTCCGGCAACCGGGGGATATAGTTGTTTCAAAAACAGTTCACGATCCAGAACAATCTGGCCTTCGGTGATGTAACCGGTCAAATCAGGCACTGGATGTGATATATCATCGCTGGGCATAGTCAGGATCGGCATTTGAGTTATCGACCCCTCCCGGTCTTCTATGCGTCCGGCCCGTTCGTACAGAGATGCCAGATCGCTGTATAGATATCCCGGGTAGCCTTTCCGGCTGGGAATTTCTCCCCGGGCCGTGGCAACTTCACGCAGGGCTTCACAATAATTGGACATATCGGTCATAATAACCAGCACATGCATATCAAGCTCAAAAGCGAGATATTCCGCGTAGGTCAAAGCAGATCGGGGTGTTACCAGTCTTTCTACGGAAGGATCATCGGCCAGGCTCAAAAATATGGTCACGTTACTGATAACACCGCTTTTCTGAAAGGAATCAATAAAGAAGCGGGCAACATCATACTTAATCCCCATAGCGGCAAAAACAATGGCAAAGTCGGACTTTTCACTCAGCAACTTGGCTTGTCGCGCTATTTGCGCAGCAATGCGGTCGTGCGGCATACCGTTGCCGGAAAATATGGGTAGTTTCTGACCGCGCACCAAGGAATTCATGAGATCGACTGAGGTAATTCCCGTCTGGATAAAATCACGTGGATAGGAGCGGGAAAATGGATTTATCGGCATACCGTTAATATCGCGCCGTTCGGTAGTAAGTACGGGGGGTAGCTCATCCTTGGGGCGCCCTACCCCGTCAAAAACCCGCCCCAGCATTTCACGGCCGACGGGGATGGTCAAGCTTTCCCCCCGGAACCGGACCCGCGTACCAGCGCTGGATAAGCCGGAACTGCCAGCGAAGACCTGGACCACCGCCGAGTTTTCAGCTGTTTCCAATACCTGCCCCAAACGTTTTTCACCTTTGGGCGTAGTAATTTCGACCAGTTCATTGAAGGCGATATTAGAAACTCCTTCAATAAAAACCAGCGGTCCATCCACGCTTTTCACACCACAATATTCGAGACCGGTTTCAAGCATCAGGCCAGCCTCCTTTCAAGCTCGTCGCACTCTTTATTTACACGCTCGTACAGCTTATCCATAGAATCCATATCTTCATTATCAATGGTGCTTTTCATGCGCACTATCCTGGTCACGACCGGCATCTCGCGAATCGCGGCCAGTGTACCGCCTTGTTCTAGGATGCGCTTGGAGCTATTCCAGAGCTGCACGAGAATGCGAGTCATCTTTACTTGTTTGGCAGCGGAACAGTACATATCAATTTCATCGAAAGAATTTTGCTGCAGGTAAGCATTCTTTACCAGCTCAGCTATATAAAGGGTTAAACGCTGATCGTCAGGAAGGGCATCGGGACCGACGAGCTTAGCGATGCGTTGCAGCTTTTGTTCTTCCTGCAACAGGCGCATAATCTGATCACGATAGTCACGCCAGTCTGGATCAATCGTCTGCCACCACTGCTGTATATCTTCGGTATATCCACTGTAACTGTCCGTCCAGCTGATAGCCGGATAATGACGGGCATTCGCCAAGTCACGATCCAAGGCCCAGAAACAGCGGATGAAACGGCTGGTGTGCTGAGTCACTGGCTCCGAAAAATCCCCGCCCGGCGGTGATACGGCACCGATAACCGAAACCGATCCTTCCTGGCCGTTCAGAGTTTCAGTACGTCCGGCCCGCTCATAAAACTCGGCAAGCCGAGAAGGTAAGTAGGCTGGAAATCCTTCATCGGCGGGCATCTCTTCAAGGCGCCCCGACAGTTCACGGAGGGCTTCCGCCCAGCGCGACGTGGAATCAGCCATAACCGCGACATCATACCCCATATCCCGATAATACTCGGCGAAAGTGATGCCGGTATAAATACTGACTTCGCGAGCGGCTACCGGCATATTCGAGGTATTCGCCACCAGCATAGTTCTTTCCATAAGCGAGCGTCCGGTGCGTGGATCGACCAGTTCCGGAAATTCACGCAGGACCTCGGTCATCTCGTTACCACGTTCACCACAGCCGACGTACACAATGATGTCGGCATCAGCCCACTTGGCCAAAGCGTGCTGGGTCATGGTTTTTCCGGTTCCGAACCCCCCGGGGATAGCGGCGGTACCGCCCTTGGCAATCGGGAATAAAGTATCGATTACCCGCTGGCCGGTAATCAGAGGCTTGTCCATCTGCAAACGTCGCGTCGTAGGGCGGGGATTTCGGACGGGCCAATCGTTCGCCATGTTGAGATTGACTGCGCCGGTAGGCGTATCCACTACACAAACCGTCTCCCGTATTGTGTACTCACCCTTTTCAACGCATTTTTGAACGGTCCCTTCGGTCCCCGGGGGAACCATTACGCGGTGCTCAATGGTTTCGGTCTCCTGTACGGTACCGATAACAGTTCCCGGCTTTACCGATACCCCTTCCTTGACAGTCGGGCAAAATGTCCATTTCCAATCGACGGCCAAAGGGGCAGTTACCTGTCCGCGACCGATGAACGCTCCTGACTGCGCTGCAATATCACGCAGGGGCCGCTGGATGCCGTCGTAGATATTCCCCAGCAGGCCGGGGCCAAGAGAAACCGATAACGGTGCCCCAGTAGCATAAAGAGGTTCGCCGGGGGCGATGCCGGTGGTATCTTCATAGACCTGAACTGTTGCAATATCTTCATTGAGTCGGATTATTTCCCCAATCAAGCGTTGCTCCCCGACATGAACCACTTCCAGCATCCCGGCATTTTCCATGCCGGAGGCCTGGACGACCGGGCCGTTGATCCGCGTAATGCGACCGACAGCAACGGCTTCGTTACCCGGCCTTTTTTTGTTTTTTTCTTTATGGCTCAACTGTCATTCTCCTGACCATCAAGCACCGAAGCCAGTTCGGAACGCAATCGATCTTTTTCCCGTTCGAGGCGGGTTGTCACTGTATTGTCGTAGCGCAATTTTCCGTCGGCACTGATAACCTCCACGCCAGCAACAATTTTAGCATCCGCGATAATTTTAACTTCACCGTTCAGGTTCAGTTTTTTGCCAACCGTTTTTGCCGTTTCCTGACCCCGGGGGTTGACTCGGATTTCGACCTCGCATTCAGGCATGTTTTGTAGAACTTCCGACAGCAGTATCGCCAAAGACTCTGCTACATCCCCCTCAAACTCACCGTCTCTGAACTTTTGGATGGCGTTCTTGAATACTTCATCAAAAACTTTTTCCTGGGTAAGAAGCATAATTTTACGTTCTTCGTAAGGAATGCCGGCAATGATTGAACGCGCCTTGGCTGTAGCTGACTTCTCCGCTTCGGCCAGTCGGCGTTCGCGCAATTTCTCGTTCTCTTTTTCAGCGGCGTCCCGCAGTTTTTGCGCTTCCCGCCGAGCCCGCTTGAGCGTCCGCTCGGCTTTACGCTCTGCGTCCGACAATATTTCTTGCTGGATGTTTTTGGTATTTTCAGCCACAATTAATGCTCAGTTTTATGCAGTCTGATACCGACTGCTCCATAGATCATTTCCTCCAGCGAGCGACGCTCGACCGGCGTATTCCAGAGATCGCCGACTTCAACAATAAAAGGAGGTTGACAGCTCAAACGATGCTCCGTCAGCTCCGCTTCAATCATCTCCGCCACCGGTTTAGTAACGATCAGAATACGAGCGGTGCCCTTGCGCTTCACTTCACTCAGGGCCTCACGTGCCTGATCGGCATCATCCACGGCATCACCGCGAACTCCGGCAAAGGCATACCCCATCAAGCTGTCTTTATCGCCAATTATATGGAAGGACATAAAGACGTATCCGTTTAAGCTTTGTTAAGCATGATCAAGCCGACAATAAGGCCGTAAATTGCGATACCTTCGGCAAGCCCCACAAAAATCAGAGCGCGACCAAGAATTTCCGGCTTTTCGGAAGCTGCACCCAGGGCGGCGGCCCCGACTTTGGCCACAGCGTAACCGGCGGAAATACACCCCATGCCGACCGTAGCTGCCACCGCTAAAAATAGAGCCCAGTCACTGCTTTTTTGTTGTTGACTGCCGCCTTCTGTCTCCATTATCTCCGCACTTGCCGCCTCACCGTTACTGGATTCAGATCCGTCCGCTGCAGAAACCGTCTGTACGCCAGCCATAAAAACCAGCATTCCCCCCAGCAAAACTAAAATACCCATGGACCCGACCGACAAATTTCTCAATGTGTTCATATCTTTTTTCTCTCCTTTTTTGTTTTACTATCTGGTAGAAAACGGTTCATATAAAACTCCATCACCGGAAAAATATTTACTGAACAACTCGTAATACTGCAACCTGACACCTTGAATAGAGACTATCAGACCTTCAAGAAGTATCACTGAAATATTGCCCACCACAATGACGGTTACGGCCCATATACCGCCGCCCGGCAACTCGCCAAGGGTTTCGGCAATTGAATATATCGCCAGACATAAGCCAGCATGGCTGAGGGCAAAAGCACCTACCCTGATAAACGATACGGTGCTACCCAGAAATATAGTAATGGTTTCCATTACTTCGACCGCGGCATGCATAATGTAACCGAAAACGTTTTCCTCGAAAAGCTTTTTGTCCCGTCGCAACAAATGATATAACGGTTCGCGCACAAACAGTATAATCAGCGGTAGAACAATAACCAGAAATATTTCAAGTCCGTTTAGTTGCCCCGCTACAAAAGCTTTGATTCCCAGACCTATTGCCCCCCAATAAAAAATAATGCCGATAATACCGAACTTATCCAGCACCCCGTTCAGATAATCTCTGGCCTTCAATTTATTATAGATATTGATGAGAATGCCGATACTGATGCAGACAATACCAATCACCACCGCCACTTTGAACAGTTCCATGATGTCTTGCAGCGGCGAGATCCAAATATGCGGCAGCACTTCCTCCGAGCCGAAAAAACTACCGTACAAAAAACCGAAAATCACAGATCCCCCCCCGCACATTAACAGCATATATCCGACATCTGATATTTTACGGATGAAGGGGGATTTAGATTTCAGCATGAATAAGCCGGCCAGCATGATAACCGCGCCCTGCCCCACGTCACCAAACATGACACCGAACATGAGAACAAAACTCAGAGCGACAAAGAGCGAAGCCTCCACTTCGTCATAACGCGGTGCCCCGAAGGCGGCAATGATGCGCTGGAACGGTTTCAGAAAACCGACGGGTTGGAATTCTACGGGCACTTGCTCTTCCCCCTGCCTTACGAGGAAATCATCTTCGGGAAGAATGCTCTCCACCACCCCGGTTCCATTGGTCACGTCATTAACAACACTGCTTAATTTATCTATCTCGTCCCGGGGTACCCACCCCGATATACAGTATAAGTCAGAGGTCTTACCAAAATGCTGCTTGGCCCGCACTAAAGCCAGAGCCTGCCGTAAATGACGCTCCGCCGCCAGCAACCACCCGCCATACTGCCCGGCCATCTGCCGCAATTTATCGCGGTGCCGGGTAATTGCTTCCTTCACATCACTCAATTTATCACTCAGTGACGACAACTGATCCTCGACGGTTCCCTTGTCCTCTTCACCGACCTCATGTTGATCGAAAGGCAGATTTTTCAGCTCTGACTCGATTGCCCAGCGATTCTTGCGGCTTCCCACAATCAGCACTTCTTCCTGGCCGGATTCAGGTATATGCTGGTGCAGTACCAAGCCGCGCTCACCGACCTGGGCAACCGCTTTGTCCAGCTGGGAAGGCGGCAGGCGGCCGCTGGTGAAATAGACATAGTCAAGATCACGCAGTTCGGAAAGATCAACCCGTCGCAGTGGATATTTCTCCAAGCGTTCATACCGCCGCGTCAAGTTGCCGGACTCCGTTAAAAGTTCATTAATCCGAGTGTCTTCAGCCTGGAATTTCTCATAAATCCGGTCCAGGTTCTGCCGTATTTCAACAATGTCTTTAACGGCTTCAACCTGCGCGGCTTCGGCGGCCATAGCTTCCAGTCCCAGGGCATTGATAAGGAAATTACACTTCTGGGCCAAGCTCTGCAATTCTTCCCGACTGGCCGTAGTGTCCACTTCCTGCAGTAACTGATGCTGTGACTGATGAGCAGCATGCACAAGATGGATAAGCCCGCAATCACCGAGCTCCCCCGTCAAACGGTCAATATACTTGCCGAGCACAAGCACATTGATTTTTAACATTCTGACCGGCTTAAACATCTTGAGTCCCTATTATCATGCTACGAATAACCTTGGGGGAAAGCTGCAAATACAGCCCTTCAAATAGGCGGCTCAGATTAAGGTATTCAAAACGTTTCAGAAAAGGAAAGGCGGTTACCGATAGAGCCGGGCGGTTAAAATCACGAAAACACCTTTGGCTGCGCCGGTATATAAGAGACCACAGAGCATTCTCTTGGACATACAGTCTTGCGCTTTCCCGGTTTTGCAGGGCCTTGCGATAGAACGACGGGATTTTCGAGATCACCTCCTCTTCATCCGAGGCTGCCGCTAATCTAGTGAGGGCGGGAGGATCCAGAGTGCCGCCTTCATCAAGAAGCATTGGGCGCAGTTTAGCAGGGGGGATTTTATAAACTGCAATATTACGCAGGCAGGTAATAATGTTCAGGACATCCACCTCCATACTGACAAGCTCTTGTGCAGAACCCCGGACAAGGCGCGGCAGATCACCCGCGGTTTTGGCCAGCGACTCGTAAAAGATCCTATCCAGTTTACCTTCCGCCACCAGCATATCCTTGGTATCATCGAGCTCTACCAGTACAGGCAAGATTTGCTCTTTCGCTACATGCTTCGGAAGCAACTGATAAAATTGATGAATCGTACGGGCTTCAAGCATTTGCTGCAACGGTAGCGGCGGCAAGGCATCGCCGGTGATCAGCACCCGGTTCAATGTGGAGTCATCCCCTTGGTGATATCGATAATGCAGGATGGTTTTGAGATTTTCAAAAAAGAACCTTTCAATTTGACCACGATAAAAGTCGGCAAGAGGATCATCCAACAGGTGTTGAATTTGGTGCAGCTGTTCGATTAATTTGCTGAAAAGCGCTTTTTGCACCTCCCGCCGGTCATCAATGTCAATTCCCAAAGATGTGAGCGCCCGACTGAGTACGTTCAAATCCTGTCCGGCCGCTATGTGGCTGATTCTTTCCACGGAAAAAGACTCGGCCCAAATGCCGTGCAGTTTTGGGAAGACAAAATCATAGCTCAATCCTGCCACGCTTGATATCCTTTCATTCTGGCTTTGCCGGTAACGCCAAATCCTGCATTATCCGATCTACCCCCTTCTTGAAGTTACCGCGCAATTTAGCCTCCCACTCTTCAGCATCTTTGCGGGCCTTGCTGATCCGTTCGTCCCGCTCGTTTTCAGCTTTGGACACCTGATCAGAGATCAGTTTTTGAACCTTTTCGTTTAATGAACTTTGAAACGATTCCTGGGCATCACGGACTTCGCGCCTGGCCTGTTCAAGAATTTGCGTTGCTTCTTTTTCGGCCTCACTGACGCGCTTTTCGGCCTGTTTTTCAACCTCAAGAACTTGCTGGAGTATTTCGTCCATCAGAATTATTCTTCGTTTTTGATAAGGTTAAGCACTTCCGCAGCGGTCTCGGCTTTACAAATCTTACCGGTAAAACCGGGGATGGAAAACAACCGTGATATTTCGGCAAGCGCTTCAATATGCGGACCGGGATTGCCGATTTCAGCAAAAACCATTATAAGTACATGAACCGGTTCGCCGTCGAGCGAATCATAATCAATACCCTCTTTGGAAATGCCAACCGCCATCAACAGTTCATTGGCTTCTTCAATCTTGCCGTGCGGAATAGCGAGCCAACGGGCAATACCGGTACTCATTTTGGCTTCACGCTCGAGGATAGCCTGGAGGGCGGCGTCGCGGTCCTCTATCAAGTCGTTGTCGACAAACAGCTGGACCATTTCTTCAAAAGCTTCTTCTTTTTCCTCGCTTTCGAGGTCAACCTTAATCATGGACGAGGTGAGTTTTTCAGATATTTTCATCGACCGCAAAATCCTTCAGAATTGTGTCAACTGTAATTTTGCCTAAGTATAATACACGAAGGTTCGCGCTACAAGTTGTTCAAAAGCCTCTATGGATGCTTAATTTTACTCAACATGGTCGACTGGCGGCATTGGGATGCCCGCCGCCAAGCTTTTCTTAAGGGTACGAGCTTTTTCAGCATCATACCACCAGTGATCACGCACCACAAAATGCGCGTACATTTGACCGCAGTGATTTTTCGGTCGGCCAAACTTGCTCCAGGTTAACAACCGGTCATATTTCAAGTGCCAGTGGGGCACTAAAAGAGTGCTGGTGGTGAGGATGCGGTCGAGGGTTTGACCGTAAAAAACCAATTCTTCCCGACTCTCAGCCGCGACCAGTTTTTTTAAGATTTCGTCGACCGCCGGATTTTTAAGGCCGCTGAAATTATTACTGCCCTCGCGGTCTGCCGCGTCACTGCTGAAAAAGCTTAATTGTTCATTGCCAATGGACCGGCTGTGCGAAAAAACCTGCGTAACCATATCAAACTGGAAATTGCGTGTCCGCTTCTGGTAGTCAGCAGGCTGTGCTACCTCAATTTTCATATCGACGCCGAGTTTTTCAAGGCGCCCTTTATAAGGCTCGGCAATGCGGACCCACGTCGGCGCCGACAGCAACAGAGAAAACTCTAGGCGCTGTCCCTCCCGTCTCCGGATGCCATCCGGACCGCGTTTCCAGCCAACTGAATCCAGCAGAATTCCCGCCAGACGCATATTGGTTGCGGGGGACTGCCCCTGCCCCGGCGCTCGTAAAGGCTGGGTTAATGCCATTTTGGGAACCGCTTCTTCACCGTGCTGATTACGCAGATCCTTGAGGTACTTCAGCAGGCGGCCGCTCGGCACATCGGTATTGGTCACGTCCGGACTGTTCTCAAAGAAACATCGCGTCCGAGTGTATTGCCCGTAAAAAAGATTCTCATTGGTCCATGGAAAATTGAATACCATGGCAATCGCGTAGCGGGTTTTGTGAGACTGGAATATCGGGTTGCGTAAATTAAAAACAAATCCCTGCATGCCAACCGGCCGGTTATGGGGGATTTCAAGCCGCTGGATATAATTTTTTCTGACAAACTCACCTTTGAAATCAACCGCCCAGTCCTTCGCGGTGTTAACATAGAGCACATCATATTCACCGCCCTTGAAAGCTTCGTTTCGAGCGACAGCCTCGCGATAGACCCGCATGGTTATGGTGTCGAAATTGTACATTCCCTGAGTCCGCGGTAAATCCTTGGCCCACCACTCAGGGTTGCGTCGCACTTTGAGATATTTTCCGAATTCGTACTCATCAATGACATACGGTCCTGAACCCACGGCAATTTTATCAAAATCCTCGCCGAAATCCTTCCCCTCCGCCCCGTAAATATGCTCGGGAAGAATGGGCAACTGCCCCATTATTACCGGCAGCTCCTGATTACGCTTACTGAACTCAAAACGAACCGTGGATTCATCTATCTTTACAGCTTTTTCCACGTCAGCAAAGTATTGCTTATAAAAAGGATTATACTGCGGATGCTGAATCAATTTGAACGAAAAAACAAAATCCTCCGCGGTAACCGCTTCGTTATCCGAGAAGCGGGCTTCAGGGCGTATTTTATAGGTAACCGCCATCCGGTCATCAGCAACTTTAATGGACTCCACTAGGTGCCCGTAAGCCGTTGATGGTTCTTCTTCCGTGTATGACGCAACTGTAGGTGATTCGAAAATCAGCGACAGTAAATGACTGGAAAGCCCTTTCAAACTGTAGGGATTTAAAGTTGTAAAATTACCACCCTGCATAACCAAACGGCCACCTTTAGGTGCCTCCGGATTAACATACGGAAACGGCTCATTTTCCCCCAGGGCTATCCCCTCCCGGCCATACATGCTGACAGCATAATGGGGCTCCCCGCCGGACACTGTAAACAAAGTCAGAAACATGGACAGAATAATCAGTGTAGTTGTAAGACGGCACATAACTAACTCCAATTTTCGGATTAATACTAACCCGGTTTTTGCACGAAGCAACAGTATTGCAGATTTGTTTTTTCTCCGGCTTGTTGCTGTGGTAACCACCGCTTCAAGCCGGAAAAAGCAAAGATGTGATGCTGTTGCTTCGCCCTCCGGGTGAAAAATGAGATAATGCACTGAGTTACAAAGTGTAACTTTATAACATGCAATATAACATGCAATGTTCGGGCTAAGCGTATCATGCCCCATTCTGCCAGCGCTTCATCAAACGTTGATACAGTGACTGCGTGACATTCAGTTCGCAAGTGCCGCTGTCACCGGAATCCAAAGGAACAACACAGTTTTGAGACCTTCGGAGAAACCTTCGGGGTCAAAACCTTCGGGGTCAGGCCTTGGAAACCTTCAACCTTCGGGGTCAGGCCTTGGAATTTGTAATTTTTGCATGCAGTGCTTGGTACCGGTTCTCTGCAGTCTCGTCCTCGGCCATTGTTGAAACGATACGTGCCAAGGATCGACTGACTGTCGATCCGTCGCAATGTCCGGCCAGCAGGCCGATTTCGCGTTGCGAAAGACCACTCTCTTCGTACAACAGCCCTATCCATAAGTCTTTGGGCTCACGATTGCCGCGTCTCAACAGGTTAGTTTCCGACAGCCCGTAGGTTTCGGCCACTGCTGCTGTGATTTCTGCGGCAGTTATGGGTGTTT
>JAWOEV010000223.1:0-6114 GCA_046482565.1 Lentisphaeria bacterium
AGCAGGTCGGTGTAGAGGCGCTCGGCGGGTTTCCAGCGGAGCCAGAGGGCGTGGAAGTCGGCGAGCATGATCTGGAGTCGGTATTTGCCGCGGCGGAAGGCTTTCATCTCCTGGGGAGTTGCGATGAAACGGCGGCCGCGGCAAGCGCATTCGAGTCTCCGATAGAAGGAGCCGAGCTGGGATTTGTGCTGTTTCTGAAGCTGTTCGTTACGATCAAAGGCCTGTTTCCAGCAGTTCTTTGCTGCTTCATAGTCGCCGTCATAGAATTTCAGGAACCCCGAGTGAAACCCGGCCCGCCAGGCCAGGCGGTCGCGGTACCAGTCGGCGGTACGGCGGTTGATCACCATGGCGGGGGTTTCGTTGACCGGGACCAGGCGGCCGCGGGCGTTTTCTTTCAGGGCTTTCGGGGCGGCGGCGGTGATCCGGCGGGCTTTTTCGGGGACGACGTAGAGGTTGATATCCCGGTCGCGGGTTCGGACTTTTTCTTCCCACTCGAGGGTTTTGCTGAAATAATGCAGTGCCCGCCGGGTATCCAGATTGCGCCGGAGATTGACCTCGCCCAGGTGCAGCAGGGCCTCGCCGCGGTACAGTCCCAGGGGGTTGTCATTTATGAAATCGGCAAGGTGTTTTTCGGCTTGCCTGAACCGCCCCAGTTTTTCGAGGACGTATCCGTAATAGCATCGGGCGGCTTCGGCATACACGGTATTCGGTGCTACGCGGGAGACTTGCTCGTAAGCGGTAAGGGCGTACTCGTAATCCTGGCGGGCGTCCGCCCGGCGGGCGATACGGTAATAGACGAAGCCTTTGCCGTACCTGGCGATGTCACGCTGTTTACGGGTTTCACGGAGTTGCCTCAGAAGATGCTTCCGGTAGGTTTTCCATTTGCCGGCGCCAGCGACTGCTTGGGGTTTTTCTGTGCCGCTGATTCGTTTCGGGCGATAGAATTTATCGCCTGCGTCGCGGGCTTTCTCCAGCATCGTTTCAAACGGCCGGTGACAATAGAGAGGGTTGAGCGGTTAACGGAGGACGGCGAATTCAAAGACTTCGAGTTCGAGTATCACGAAGCTTCGCAGTATCTGGTTATCGAGGACTTGTCGTATCCGGACGAAATCAGCTCCGGGACGGCTGAAAAACTGCCGAGTAAAGTCATTGAGATGTGCCGTGAAAAAGAGTTGACGCCGCAGGCAATACGAGTTAAGCTACGCTAGTGTCCTGACAACTTAATTCGCTGCTATTTGATTGACATATTCCGGATGGGGCGGAGCGTTGAGATGGCGGGTGCATACAGTGACGTATGTGCATGCCGTCTCAACGCTTCGTGGCGCCGGAAGATGCCAACCCATTGGGCGGTGCTCTGTTGGCGCTCGGAAACTGCGAAATCCGACAACGATGCCACACATCGCCTTACGGATTTCGCAGCTCCCGCGCATCCAACATGGCATCGTCAAATAGCAGCGAATTAAGTTGTCAGGACACTAGTCTGATTGTTGCATAAAGGATGAGATTCTGCGAGTTATTTATAACCGCATAAGTAGCTTACGCATATTTGAGAAAAGCACACGTTACAATCGGTTTCAAGTGCAGGCTCTGGAACAAAGCTGCATAAAGGAACAAATGATCTGGCGGTTCTGTACTCGTATATGCGCTGGTACCCGTAACCGGACACGCGTATAATTAAGGATTCCGCGAACCCCCGCCATGACGAGGCGGTCCGCACAGTGTTGAGCGGCTGTCTTCGGAACGCTCAACGCGGCCAGCTGCACTTGCCTGTCATGACATATCTTTATCATTTTGTCCGCGTTTTCCACCTGCACCCCGCTTAACCTCGAGCCGATAATATCGGGATCAATATCGAAGGCGGCGACAAGCCGCATGCCGTAGTCTGCAAGGGGGACATGCAGCGCCAGGGTGGAGCCGAGTTTGCCGCAACCGATTATGGCCACTTTATGGACTTCATCCAGTCCCAGATTCCTGCGGATAGTAGCCTGCAGTTCCGCAATATTATATCCGCGGGTAGCGTTGCCGGTATGTTTCAACCGGAAGAAATCTTGGCGCACCTGGCTGGCGGTATTCCCGTAAAGTTGAGCCAGTTGCCGACTGGACACGACCTCGATATCATTCTCGGCCAGCTCTTCAAGTATTATCAGGTACTCCGTCAGCCGTTGGGTGGTGGGCCAAGTTATCGGCGACTGTGATGGTGTTTTCTGATTATTCACAGTTTTTATGAAGCTCCGCTGTTCATTTTTGCGTTTTCTTCGGTGTCTGTGAAATCCATACAGCTCGCCAGGTGGAAACTAATCCCGGTCTAACGGCCGCAGTAAGCCTCACTAATATTACTTGCTTTTCCCGGGTTACCGCAAAGCTCTTTGGGGGGAGCGCAACTCGCCAAGCCTTATAAGGAGTGCTTATAAAATCATTCCGTTGCAGTTCGGCCACCTTGTCGCCGTTGAAATATAGCGCGGCAGGTCTGGCCAGAGCCCAGAAGTTCAAGGCATATTCTGCTTCGAAAGGATTTTTATCGAATCGGAAGGATGCGGCAAGCCAGGTATATTTTTCCAAGCCGGATTCCGGCGGGGTGCTGTTTCCAGCGGCAGTCCATACTTCCCAATTTTTAATATCTTCCGGCGTTAACGATGCTGCGTCGCCTTTGTTTTTCAGCTTGAAGCCGGGAGGGGCAATGTGCCATTCCGGCCCCAGGCGCACCAGCGGCTTACTTTTGGGTGGCGCAAAAAGACGGCTGAACGCCAGGCCGCTTATATCCCCGGCCGCCAGTTCAATCCGGTTGACGGTGGCCGTCCCGAGCCCCATCTGCTTTTTGAATTGTTGCCTGAAATCCTTGAGGCGCGTGGCGTTTTCAATGCCAGTGGCCAGCTTTTTCGGGTTGGTCTCCCCGGGCTGAAGGGTTCTTAATGTGTCTAGGAGAAACTCTGTATGGGTATGGGCAAGCAGTAACTGATCCAGACGTGCTTTCTCCGCGTGGGTTAAGTCTTGAACCGTTGCTTCGTGCAGGAAGGCTGCGGCTTCCCGCAGGCTGGATTCTGGATAAAGCTCCTCGGCGTGTCGGTAGGTGAACTTGGGAACAGACAAAAACTCAGATCTCGGCCCAGTAGACGAAGGAAGGCGCGGAATAACCTTATTTCTGTAATGTGAAATCCAGTAACGGTAGTATTTTCTTACATTAGGCGCGGCTTCGCCGAAGGCTTCCGAATAGCGAGACAAGACAGTACTGAAATTCGGGGCGTCGGGAAGCATCGTCTGCATTACGGCATAGTCCCGCAGTCTGTGTGGAAGGAAGCCCCCGGGGGTGCCATGAACGCTTTGTGTCCGGCGTTTCACACGAGCAAAAATATCTGCGGCAGTCCCGAGCGGCAATGGCAACGCGGCAAGTTGCAGGGGGTCGTTCCAGAGCGGCACGGCACAGGGAGTAGCACCGAAACGGTTGTACCACTTGTGCAGCTTATCCAGCTCTGAATCACTAAACCGGCCGAGGTCGTCCAGCACCAAGGTATTTCGCGACGGCGATACTTGGCGCTGGCCGATGGTCAGTTGCAATTTTTGGTCGGGGGCCTGGGTAAGGGCCGGATTGCCGCTTGTCCACTCCGCGCCGGGGGCGAGCCACCGGCACTTCAGCTCTTGGCGCAGAAAACTATTGACGGCCGCCTGTAAAGGAGCGGGGCCTTTGTCTGCAAGCGCCGGACAGTCTTTGTGTATTGCCGTCTTTTCAGCTGGAGGCGTGCTCCAAAAATAAACGCCGGTGTCGGTTATACTGTATCTTCCCGTCCCGGTTCCGGCTACAGTTTTTTGCGGGTGATTCTCAGGTGTAAATCCCACTTTGAAAGTGAATTTTTTGTCGTCGGCGTCAGGGCTTGAACTGATACTTCTCAGCGATATGTCGGATTCTGTATGTTGCTGCAGATGAGCCAATAGGTCCCGGGCTGCACTCAGCGTGTTATCATCGGCGTCTGCGGGAACCGCAATACGGGGATTATTTAATGAAACCTCGACTTTTCTGAAGGGGAGAAGCGAGCGGCAACCCCAGTTACTTAACAACGTGAGGCAAATAAGAATATACAACACAAAACGGTTAGTCCGTTTCAGAGTGCTGCATACGATTGTAAAGTAGAAATCCATAGCAATAACTTTTACCGTTCGAAACCGACGTCAGCCACGCCAGTATCTCCGGCTGTCTCCACTTTGAGTGCCGGGGACAGCTGAAAGTCTGATTCTCTTTCTTTGTCCCCCATTATAACGATCTTATATTGACCGGTTGCGAGTGGGGGTAAGTCGGCGGTAAAGGTCAAACCGTCTTTGCTTTTTCGTTCAAGCCTGACAACGTTGTCTCCCACCAGCAGCATGAGTCCTTCACGCAGGTATGGCCCCCTGAGTTTCAGTGTAACTTTTTCATTGGGGGGGCATTTTTTGGGGGACCAAGTGAGTTCAGAGTTGACCGGTCGCCGAATCCATATCTTGTGACTGCGACTGCGTAGTATCGGTTGCCGCGGCTGGCGTGCATCTGGTATTTCTTTTCGGGTTCTCCATTCCACCCATAAATCATGTGCGCCCGGTGCCATCAGAGGGGTTTCGAATTTAAAAGATCCAATACGCGCGGCTTTATTCCAGAGACGGATGGGCTGGTTATCAATGACCAATAAGGGATAGCTTCCGTCGTGACCGGGCGGCGGGGATAAACCGACGATCATTTTGCCGCCCAGGTTAAAATGGGTTCGCGGAAGATTGATCAGCTTAACATCTTCAGATTTTTTGGCGGACGGCGGTAGGAAAAATCCGCCCGTTGAATGGGAACGGGCTCCCCTCGGTGTGGTTACGTGAACAGTTAGCTTATGAGCCCCGGCGCAGATTTTGTCTGTGGGAATCCGAAGCGAATCTGTGAGTCGGGAAACGGGAACCAAAGGTGCCAAGACGGCCTCGCCCAGAGCTCCCATCTGTCGCAATGCCCAGAAGTCATTCTTTTTGCTCAGCGCTCGGGCAAATGAGGATTGTTCAGAGGTGCTGATTTCTACTGCGATCTTGAATTTTTCACTGGGTAGTGGTTTTTTGGGTGTGATCACCAATTTATGCTCTTTTTTCCCCTGGTTGTTGTCCCTGTTGTCATAGAAGACCGTGTATCCCGGCTCTGAGTTAAAATTGTCAGAGTCTTCGATATACTGTTTCAGGCGCTTTGTGAAATGCTCAAACGATTCGCCAGCTACGCATTGTGCTTTTCGTTTTTCTCCGCCGATGGTCAGTTCTACGGTATCGCCTTCTTGCGGAGGGACGGCCCCGAAATTGAGAACGGCTGTTTTCATCAGGATGGGCCGGACCGGCAAAGGAGAGGAGCGTACATACTGCCGGTCCTCGGTCTGAATGATGAATTTGCAAATCAGATTGTCTGCGGCTTGGTTTTTTGGTTTCCAGCGCACCAGCAGTTTATTACGCTGCCTTCCGGCAAGGTTGATTTCGAATTCATCCTGCATCTGCTCCCGGAAAGCTACAATAGCTTGGGGCAGAGATACGTTTTTCTGAAAGGTCTTCTGGCGGACCAGGAGTGGCTCACCGTTTCTTTCGACGACCAGTTTACAGGTTGTAGCAGCCGGCAGTACTGGCTGCCATTCCAGTATCTTATGCTGGTCGTCCAGCCATATTTCTGCATGTGAAATGCCCTCCCCGGAAACGCCTTCTTTAATGTCGATATCCACCATAATTTCAGAATCATCCGCACGGGGTTCCCGGCGAACCTTTAGGTTGGTTTTTGCCGGTTGGCCGAACGGGCGGGTTAGAGGGTCTCCAACTATGGTGCCGAACTTAAAATCCCGCACATTCTGCAGATAGGATTCGGCTAGGTTAAACCCCCGCGCATAGCTGAGCGGCAGTGTATAAGCGGTCCAGCGCCGGGGATTATTGGTGGGTTCGTATACGGTACCGTAGGCCCCGCAAGCACCATGCGCAATGAACGTGAGGGCGGAGTTGTGAGGTTTCTTCCCCAGAAGATAGCCCCCCCAGGAAGTCATGTTGTCAGATTCAGATCCTCAGGGGAATGCCTCAAGTGGGGTTGGGATCAATGTAAAACAACGGACTAAACATCTCTACCATGCATTCACAGGGGATGCTCCAGTT
>JAWOEV010000253.1:0-12697 GCA_046482565.1 Lentisphaeria bacterium
TGCTGCTGGCCGGTGCCGGCTCGATTCGCGAGGTCATAGCATTTCCGAAGACCGCCCGCGCTACCTGCCTGATGAGCAAAACACCCGCCGAAGTTGATCCGCGCCAGCTTAACGAACTCCATATCGCTTGCACAAAAACAGCAGACAACGAAAAAGAAGAAAAAACCTGTGACAAATCTGCAGAATCATAAGCTCGAGTCTCAGGCGCGTGCCTGCATCGAATCTCTCTCAAATACTCTTAACGCCAGCCTGCTGGAGGGCCGGGCAGCGGACCGGGCTCTGGCCACTTTCTTTAAGCAGAATCGGAAATTCGGCTCGCGGGATCGGCGCCTGATCAGGGATGCTGTTTTCGCCGTTTTCCGCTGGTGGGGATGGGCCAGGCAGTTGCTGCCGGAGTCAATGGCTGACATGGATCAGCCCGGGATAACCGGCAGGCGGCGAGAGATAAGCAAGTACAATGATGCCCAGTTAGCCCTTGGTGAATCACAATTGGCGGCGCTACTGCTTTTCGCCGACAGCCTTGAAGAAGGAGAACCGTTGCCTCAGGTGGAAGCATGGGCGGCTCTCTGTAATGTGCCCTTTGAAGCCGTGAAAGAAGCAATCGGTAACAACGAACCGTTGGAGCAGCGGGGAAAGGCTTTGAGCCAACTCTTACCTGACGCCATGCCCGGGGATACCCAAACGCCGGACCTTTCTCTGTCTGAGCTGTTACCCGCATGGGCAATTTCTAAAATTGCCTTTCCGGTGGATCTGGACGAAGCCATCCGCTGGTTTCAGAAACGTCCCCCGGTCTGGATACGCATCCAGCAGGTAGATCCGGACGCAGTTGCTGCTAAGTTGGCAAAGCAGGGAGTAAATCTTGAATTTCACCCCAGAATCCCGAGTGCAGCTCATGCAGGTGTCGGGCAACGCAACCTTTACGGCCTGCCGGAATTCAGCCAAGGCGCTTTCGAGGTACAGGATGTCGCTTCTCAATGCATAGGCCTGGTATGCGAGGCTCAGTCAGGCGAAGCATGGTGGGACGCCTGTGCCGGGGGGGGAGGCAAGAGCCTGCAACTGGCCGCGGTTTTAGGTCCGGAAGGGAGCCTTTTGGCTACGGATATCCGCAAGCATAAGCTGGGAGCCTTGCGGCGTCGCGGCCGACGCAGCCGGCTCAAGAATATTAACTGCCGATTATGGAACGGTAAGCGTCCGTTGCCCGGGGATCTGCATTTTGACGGCGTCTTAGTTGATGCGCCATGTACTGGTTCGGGAACGTGGCGCCGGAATCCGGATGCGCGCTGGCGGGCTGCCGAACAAGACGTTGATCGTATGGCGGCCTTGCAGCAAAGACTGCTGAGGAACGCCGCCGAAAACGTTAAGACCGGCGGAAAACTGATCTATGCTACCTGTTCAATGTTGCCCGCGGAAAACCATGAAAATGTTGAGCAGTTCCTAGCCGATCATCCCGATTTCCAGCTTGAATCTTTTGAAAACCCGTTGACCGGCGAGGCTGTCGAGGGCATGTTGCAAATCTGGCCGTGGGATGCCGATTGCGACGCTATGTTCGTGGCCAGGTTGCGGCGGCGGTAGGGGTTTATCCTGTGCGAGGCAAACCCAGACACAAGCTTATCAGGGCTCACTATGAGCACCGCGTTATTCCCGGGCGTGACAGCTATGACGTGCTTGACTGGGGTAGTCGCGAGGCACAACTTGCCCGCTTTCATGTTTTGGTGGATATCCTGCTGGAGAACAAGTTCCCGACGCCTTCAGAAGCAGCCCCCAGCCGCTTACTGGATGTCGGGTGCGGCTTGAGCGACCTCTGTACACTACTGCAAAAACTCAAGTTTGATATCGATTATGTCGGTGTGGATATCGTCCCGGCTATAATCAAAGAGGCGCGACGCCGTCACCCTGAACGCAAACTTCTTTTGGCAGATATTTTTCAGGAGGAACCGTTTCAAGCGGAGTCTTTCAGTGCGGTTTTCTGTTCCGGGACTTTCAATCTCGAAATGGGCAATAACGACATTTTTTTGCTCCATGCTATGGACCGTATGCTTCCCCTAGTCAGCGACTGCGTAATCGTTAACCTTCTCCATGTGCGGACCGCTGAGAAATACGACCATTGCCACTATTATGATCCTGATCGCCTTATCCCCAAATTGTCCCCCAAAGCGTCTCGGATTGACCTGCGGGATAACTACCTCGAGAATGACTTTACCCTCACTCTCTGGGGCTAGCCATAAGCTAACCCCAGTTGCGAAACTTGGGCTAGGGTCGTATTTTTTCCTCGTAGCAGATGCTGTAATCCTTGTTGGCATTGTCCGGGATACGGAAATAGGCTTGGAGCCATTCGCCTATCTCCGGGATTCGCTCCCCTTTCCACTCGCCCCCTGATGCCCTTTCGCCTGAGTAGTACTGTCTACCCCTGCAATTTTTCTTCCAGCATCCGGACGGCCATTTTGGGGTTGGCCTGGCCGCGGCTGAGTTTCATGACTTGGCCGGTGAGGAACTTGATGGCGTTGGTCTTGCCCGCCCGATACTGCTCGACAGCGTCGGAGTTGGCAGCCATGGCCTGATCAACAAACTCTTCAATCGCGGAGGTATCGGTCACTTGTCGCAATCCTTTCTCTTCAACAATGATCGCCGGCTTCTTGCCGTTGGTCATCATCTCTTCGAAAACTTTTTTACCGATCCTGCCGCTGATCTTATCATCTTCGATAAGGTTGACCAGCTCGGCAATTCCCCCCGGTTTGATCGGACTGTCCGTGATTTTTATTTCATGGTCACTGAGACGCCCCAGCAGTTCGGTCATGATCCAGTTGGCCGCTGACTTGGCGTTCCGACAGTTTTTCGCGGCTTCCTCAAAATATTCCGCCAAGTTTTTTTCCTGCGTCAATACCTGGGCGTCATACTCGGCTATACCGTACGTTTCCACCAAACGCTGGCGCAGGCGCTCCGGGGTCTCCGGCAAGTCGGCGCGGAGTTCGTCGATTTCCGCCTGACTGAATACTACCGGCATCAGGTCGGGCTCCGGGAAATATCGATAATCGTGAGCGCTTTCTTTAATCCGCATCACACTGGTCGCCCCTGCTGTATCATTCCAGCGCCGCGTTTCCTGGCGCATTTTTCCGCCGTCTTCGAGGGTTTCGATCTGCCGTTCTATTTCGTAATCCAGCGCCCGGTGGACGGCCCGAAAACTGTTGAGGTTTTTAATTTCAATTTTCGTCCCGAACTCAGACGCGCCCCGTTCCCGGACAGAGATATTGACGTCACAGCGCATTTGCCCTTTTTCCATATCACAGTCGCTGATGCCGCCGAACTGCATAATTTCTTTGAGGCCGGTCAGGTAAGCGTAAGCTTCATCCGCCGTATTCATATCCGGTTCCGAAACAATTTCCATGAGCGGCACTCCCGCCCGGTTGAAATCGAGCGCGGAATAACCGGCGAAGTGGGTTGACTTGCCGACGTCTTCTTCCAGATGGATTCGCGTCAGGCCGATCTTTTTCGCGGGCAGTGGATCGCCTGAGAAACCGGTGCCACCGACCTCGATGAAACCGCCTTCACAGAACGGCAGATCGTACTGCGAAATCTGGTAATTCTTCGGCATGTCCGGATAGAAATAATTTTTGCGGTCGAACTTGCTGTACTCGGCAATCCGGCAATGGCACATGAGGCCCGCCAGGACTGTCTGATGAATAGCCTGACGATTAGCAACCGGCATCACTCCGGGGTAGCCGAGGCAGACCGGACATACGAGCGTATTGGGTGCCCGGCCGTACTGATTCGGACAGGAGCAGAACATCTTGGTCTGCGTTCGAATTTGAACGTGGACCTCGAGGCCGATCACTGCTTCATATTGGTTATCATGAGAATTCGACATAATTCGGTAAACTTGTTTATCTTGACCTGCCGCGTTGTATAACGGACTTGGTAGTCCGTTGCTACATTGTACTACGGCTTTCTTTCTCCGTCTTTGGAGGAGGGAGTATGTTGGTATGTTTATTAGACCGGACGTTGGAAGTCTATATATACAATATTACATCAGCTTAAATTGCGGTAAATCCTGAATATCGACCAGCCCTACAACCCGGCCCTGGCTGTCCGTAACCAGAATGTCATCGATATGGCGATTCTCGACGATATTCAAAAGTGAAACGGCCATGGCATCGTCCTGAACCGTTATCGGGTCACCGGTCATGTACTTTTCGATGGGTTCCTCAAGCAAGTTGGCATTGTCGGTAATATGGCGTCTGAAATCTCCGTCTGTAAAGATGCCAAGCAAGTGCCGTTCATCATCAACTATAGCCACAGAACCGCTTCTCATCTGCGTCATTTTTATCAAAGCATCCCGAATAGAATGCTGCGGGCCGACGGACGGCACACGCTCCAGATCGCGCATGAGGTCTGATACTTTAAGGGTAATACTGCGCCCTATACTGCCGGCGGGGTGTAACCTTGCATAATCTTCTTTAGCGAAATCGCGATCCTGCAAAAGAACAATGGCCAAGGCATCCCCTAAAGTCAACATGGCTGTAGTCGAAGTGGTAGGGGCCAGATTGAACGGGCACGCCTCGCCCGGAACCGTTGCCGGAACCGTCAGGTCACACCACTTGCTCAAGCTTGAATCAGGTACGCCGGTAAAGGCTACAGTGGGGATGCCAAAGCGCTTGGCAGCTGGCAGTACAGCCAGCAATTCATCCGTCTCACCGCTATAGCTGAGGGCGATCAGAATATCGTTTCCGGATAACACGCCCAGATCGCCGTGCATAGCTTCGACGGGGTGTAAAAAAACCGCAGGTGAACCGGTACTGGAAAGGGTCGCCGTGATTTTTAACCCTATATGACCGCTTTTGCCGACCCCGGTGAGAACCGCTTTACCGTTTGCAGCAAACGCTTTTCTACAGAGTTTTACCAGTTCGAGGAACGCTGTATCAAGAGAATCGCGGACCATTTCCAGGCCCTTGATTTCCGTATTAAATACTTCGAAAGCGCGGTTAAGCGCCAGTTTTTCATCAAAAAAAGGCATTTTTCTGGGGTAAATCTCACTTTTTTTCCGGTTTGGGCTTGCATAAGTACTATACTTGGGTATATGGTGTTTACCATTGTCTGGAGAAGGCTCTGACGTTAACGTCGGAGATCGTCATAACCGCAAAAGGAAACGGCTTGCCTTGGCGGTGTAAGGGAAAAACCCAAAAAAAGGAGAAGGAAACATGGCCGAAACTGCTTATTGTGTGAAGTGTAAAGACAAAGTGCAAATGAGTAAAGCGGAAAAAGTGACGATGAAAAATGGTCGCCCCGCTATGAAAGGTACTTGCAGCAAATGCGGTACAGGCGTATACAAGATTCTGCCTTTGAAATAAGCAGAATCCTATTGCTCTCCTAGAGCAAGCAAGAAACCCACATCGTTTTTACGGTGTGGGTTTTTTGTGTTTAGCCCGGAAATTGCATAAAAAATCAGATCCTGCGGTTCTATTCTAAGAACACAAGAAACTCACCTTTATTCCCGTAAGCAGACACTTTGTCCCCATAAGCAGAATCTGATTTTTCTGGTTTGTTGCTGTAGTGTCCACTGCGCTGAACCCGAACACGTGCCGAATCGTGATGTTTGCCCCCCCCGGCACCGGCAAAAAAAAACGAAATATCGCCGTAATCGGGCCGAATCGGGCGTGTGAGAGGGGCGCGTCGGCGAGGCTGCCCCTACTGACAGTGACAGTGGGTGCTGACTCGCCGAGTCCTGCACTCCGGGGCTTCCAAGGGGGGTGCGGACAATATTTTGACGGCAAATATTGGCTTATTGTTTGGAAAGGGGATATAATAGATACGTTGCGAAAAAAATTAATCCAAGAAAAAGGAGTAGTATCATGTTCAGAAAAATGGTTTTGGTTGGCACGGTTTGTTTATTTGTTGTTGCAATCGGTAGTGAAGCTTTTGCAAGAGGCGGAGCGCCGGAGGGGCGAGGTCGCGGCAAATCGAAACGGAAAGATGCCGTCGAAGAAACGCGCGGCCGTGGAGGGGATGTCGAGAAAGACATGAACGAAGAGGCGGCGGAGGCCCGGGAAAAGGCTCAAGAAAAAGCTGAAGCAAAGCGGGAAGCCGCTCAGGAAAAGGCCGAGGAAGCGCGCGAACGGGCTGACGACGCGCAGGAAGAAGCAAATGAACGGGCCGAGGAAGCCGTGGAAAAAGGCGAAGGACGCGGCCAAAGAGGAAAAGGCTTACAAAAAGCCATGAAAAGGGTTGAACAAAACCGCCTCAGGAGAAAGGCGCGCCTGGAAACAATCCGCGATAAAATGCGCGAAAAAGGCAATGACAGGGCAGCGGAAAGAGCAGAAGAACTCCTCGAAAGAACGGAAAAAAGACACGACAGAATGATGGAACGATTGCATGAGCGTCAGCAAAAGATGTCTGGCGGTATTGTTTCCGACGAGGGAAAGGAAGACGAGGAAGACGAAAACGTAAACGAAAAAGACCGACGCGGCGGTAAAGGTCGCGGTAAGGGTAAATCCCGGGAGGAATAGTGATGATTCGTCATATTTTTAAACTAAGCGCTTGCCTGCTGACTGGCGGACTCCTGTTGGCGGGTTGCGGTAAAAAACAAGCGGATGATGTGGCGAAAAAATCCTATGAGGATTATAAAAAAGAAGCGCAACAGGAAATTACCCCCGAAATGAGAGAAGAGCTGGGTGCCGCTCTGCTTGTGGAGGATGACGTCAGCTTTTTTGTGGCGGGTAATAAGCCAATGCCGCGCCTGAAAGGTTTATGGCAAAGCAACGCTGTCCAGAATTTACTGCAATTGCCCACTCTCCAGCAGGGGCTCATGTTTGCCAAAGCCAGTCCCCAGTATGCCGAGTTCATGAATGAAGTATTGCAACATCCTATGTACAAGACGGGGAAACCGGTGGCCGACGATGCCCTAGGGAAGCAGGTCTTTATTTGCGCTGATTCGTCGCTACCCGCTTTTGTAAAATCGATAAACACCCTGAAAAACACCCAAAATGTTGTCTCGTTCCTTGAAGGAATGGATTCAGCGGAGTTGCCCGCCGGTTATCAGGAAAAGTTACTCATGGAGGCCTTCAAAGCGGAGAAAGCCAATCTGAGTATCCCGGGAATTCTGATCGGCATGCAGCTGAGCAGCACAGCAAACGCCGAGAAACTGATCCGGAAAACCCTGGAATACCTCCCCGATGAAATGCTTGAATACACCGGAACAGAAACTGTGCAGGGTGCCGAGTTTCAGACTCTCCTGTTGAAAGGCGGGGACATCCCGAAAGCTTTCATGCAGGAGTTGCGGGGAGAGGTTGAAGATCCTGCCACGGGTGAGGTGCTGGAAGACTGGCTCGCCAAGCAGCAGGCCATGGTTGCCGTCGGTATTCTGAATAGCCACTTATTGATCTCGATTGGTTCGGATCTTGCCTTTGTGGAAAGCTTCGGTCCCGGCCGGGAGGAAACCAGCTTGGCTGCTTCCGGGTCTTTTAGGCCATTCCGTAAACGCTTCAAACAAGGCTTGCGGGATATCGCTTACGTGTCAGCCCCCATGATGACCGCCGTATCCTGGAAAAGAGACGTTGAGGATTATCCTGATTTAATTGAGAAGGTTCTGACAGTCATCCCGGACGACCAGATGGACGCGGACCTGAAAACTAGGATTCGGGCAGACGTGACGGCCTTCTGCGATGAAGTAATCAGCTACGATGAGTCAGCCCCCTCCGCTCCCGTATTGCAGTTTTCCTTCGACAACCAGGGAGTTGAAAAATTCGCGATTTACAGAGGACTGGGCGTTGCCCCTGAAAAACTTTCGATCCTCAAGTACCGGGGGCGGAATCCCCTTATGTACTGCGCTTCTAACAGTCCGGAATACGCGGATCTTTACGATATGACGGTTAAATGGCTGAAAGTTGCTTATGGGTATACAGAGGAGATCATGGTCTTGGAAATGTCGGAGAATGATCTGGAAGAATATAAAAGCTGGGAGGCCGTGATGATGCCCTTCCTGCAGAAAGTGGATACGATTAACCGGGCAAACATGATTCCGGCAATTGACGGTGTTCAAAGTATGCTGGTGGCCGATGCCGAAGGGGCATTGAAAAACTCAGAGATTCAGGCCAACGACAGCAATGCAGTTTCCCTGATCAGGACGGGTATGGTCATTGAATTGAATGACGCAGAAAGTTTCAGGAACGCAATGCGAGGCTACTATGCAGCTACCGAAAAACTTGTCAGCCAAATCAAAGAAAATGATCTCATCGGCGAAGAATTTACCGCTTTCTCGCTTCCGGAAATCCAGCAAACCGGAGAGCTGTATCACTATGATTTGCCTTGGCAACTCGGAGATGATCTTTTCCCGTGTGCCCGGTTTGACGGCAATACCTTACTCCTCTGTTCATCGAAAAAGATGAGTAAAGAATTGCTGGAGAAGGTTGCCATGCCGGCCGACGGCGTTGTTGTTGATCTGGACCAATCCGCTGCCGCTGCCATGGAGATCGAACTGGACAGGGTATGGGAATATCTGCTCGCCCTGAACAAAGACCTAGTTGCCGAAACCTCGGCGCGACAGGATTTGGGGACCGGCAGCCGCTATGTGGTCGGGCTGGCACGTTATCACCTGGATACGGTTTACAAATCACTCAAAGCCTTGCGCAAGTTTCGGAAATCAACTACGGTAGATGATGACGGATTTACAGTTGAACATTCCTGGCTGGAAGTTAAAGATATCGATTAGGAGATAAATATGCAGGAAAGCGATCATCATTTAGTCGGCATCCATATCCACAATCGAATTGAGCAGGCAGTCCATGTTCAGGAACTGTTGACTGAGAACGGCAGTTCTATCAAGACCCGCCTCGGCCTTCACGATGCCGAGGCCGGGAACGGACTTCTTGTTCTCGAAATGACCGATGAACCGGCCATCACCAAGCTCACCGAGGCTCTCAATGCGCTACCCGGCGTCGAAGCCCAGCGCATGACATTCACGCACTGATTGTTGCTTTTGGAAGCATTCGCCTGCAAGGGCCACGCGTTCGAATCCGGAAGTAGAGCCGACGTCCCCGTCGGCTTTCTTGGGCTATAAAAAAAAGGTATATAATCAAGATTCGTGCTTGTGCATTCCTTGTCTCGCACTTTGTCGAGTTCTCTCATAAATAACCTCAAATTATTCGAAATGAGTGCGCGATACCGCCCTGTAACTGCGGGGGCAGAGGCCATCCCAAAGGGTGGCAGTGATCCGCCTAGCCCGAATTTCTGCGAAAGTCGGGCTAGTACTCCGTCTCGCTTGATGTCGTAGACAAAATTCACGATTTTGCCATTTTGCCTTTCGAGTATCCGATACGTTCAAAGCATAATTCAGGTTGGACTTTTCGCGAAAAGGTATCGCAGTGTTGTGCGTGGCTGACTTTGATTTAGACAAGATCCCGAATGCGTTTCTGCAGCAGGGTATGTAAAAGGCAAAGTACGATAGAGCCGGCTATGACCGTGATCATGACATCTACAGAATACCCGGCCATGGCTGCTCCCATCGCAGTTCCGGCGGCCGGGGGGTGTTCAAAATCAAAAACCACCATTAGAAACATCGCCAGCCCCACTGCTGGCGCTAACACCAGGGCACCGGCAATCGTACCGGAGATCGGAATGAAAGAGAGTAGAAGCCCGCAAAACAGGCCGGTCAGGTGGCCACCCAGAACATTGCGCGGTCGGGCCGTTATGTTGTTGGGCATGGCAAACACGGTGAAAGCTGTACTGCCCAGGGAACCGATGATGAAAGGATGCTCAAAGCTTAGAACGGCCAGTACGGCAGTAATCGCGGCCGCGGCCAGCACAAACTTTGGATTATGTAGTATCGCCAATGGGTTTTAAACTCATTGAGCATTCGGGCAATGTCATTTTTCATTAAATTTCCACCTTTTCATCCTTTTTATTGTAGAAGGGTTGCCGCCGCCTCAACCCGAAGGTCCCGTGCTTCTTTCGGCGATATGTCGACTTTCCGGCGGGAACCGTTAGCTTAGGGCTAGCAATTCCCGCCGGAAAGTCAAAATCTCATCCGAAATAAGCACGGGCATGGGGGCGATACCTTTTCGCATGGCGTCTACATAGACCTTCTCCGAAAAGGTGATAGGGGTTGTCAATCCGGGTGTGGGAAGCTTCGGTAGTGAATGTTAAAATGTCCGTGACACGAGCGAATGTGACCTTTATGGGAGCTATTGTCAAATGTTGTGGATGAGAATTTATGAGCGCATCCTCTCGGGCCACGTTTATGCGGCTTCACTGACTTCTTCTCCGTTCTCGAACTGAACGCCTCGAATGACCTTGTAGCCGATGCCCGCACCCAGGCCGCTCGGCGTCGGCAAGCCCCATCTGGCTGTCGCTGTCGGCCGCGAATGCTGCCGGCAGGGAAAGAAAGTTCGCTTCTACACCGCGTCCGGAGTGATCAATCTCTGCGCCGAGGCCAAAGATGAAAAAAGGTTGCTGAAGCTTGAAGCCCAGGTGCGAATATCCGACGTCGTTATCCTCGACGAACTCGGATATCTGCCTTTCGACCGCAGAAGGGCGGAACACCTCTTTCAGTTCTTCAGCAACTGCTAACCCGAATTTCGCAGAAATTCGGGTTAAAACAAAATTTTTAAGAAATTTTGCGTCATAAGTCCTTGCATTGCAATAAAAATAGCTCTGTTCAAGTCTCGTAGTGCCAATCAACGGCTTGCAATATATTTCCTCGGGTTATGTTGTTCTTATTATGTTTTTTCGCATTAAGACAACTCGCTCGGGAGAAGCGCTGCAGCTGGTCGAATCCTACCGTAACCGGGAGGGAAAGCCACGGCAACGCATCGTGGTATCACTGGGGGTTGATCATCGAAACCTGCCCGGCACAAAAATGTCAGTACCGATGAAAAAAAACGTCGGTTTTGTAGTGCCACAAGAAATCCGGTCGTTGCGGCGCAACGACTTATAGCCCAAGTTGCGAAACTTGGGCTAGCGAAAAACTATTTCGCGTGTTTCTGAGTTCAATTCTGTCTCGACCTCACGCATCCGAAACGCCCGTAAAAATCCAGAAAATTTGCCGGTTCCCCTTGCATCCCGCCATACCTCGGGCTATTTTTTTTGGTTGACCTAAAGCAACTTTTTATCACTCACTTTAGTTGATAAACAAAACCAAATACACCTATGTCACAAGCAATATTCAAGGTTGAAGAACCACACAACGAGCCGTATAAATCGTACGCCCCGGGGACACCGGAACGCGAGTCACTTAAAGCCAAGCTGACCGAGCTGAAATCTCGGGAGATTGAGATCCCGGCTATCATCGGCGGCAAGGAGATTAAGACCGATCGCACCTGCGATGTGGTCTGTCCGCACGATCACCGGCACAAACTGGCAACAGCCTATTTGTGTGGTAAAGAGGAGAGCGAACTGGCGATTAAGACGGCGCTCGAAGCCCGTGAGAAATGGGCAAACCTTCCATGGGAAGAGCGTGCTGCAGTGTTCAATAAAGCCGCCGATCTGGTTACCGGACCCTATCGCGATTTAATGAATGCGTCAACGATGCTGGGACAATCAAAAACCGCGAATCAGGCCGAAATCGAAGCAGCCGGTGAGCTGGCCGATTTCTTTCGGTTTAATTCCTGGTATCTCTACAAATTGTTGCAGGACCAACCGCATTCCCCGGATGGTCTGTGGAACCGTGTGGAGTATCGAGCCCTTGAGGGGTTTGTCTTTGCGGTAAGTCCCTTTAACTTTACGGCAATTGCCGGGAACCTGCCCGGCGCTCCGGCTCTCTGTGGTAACGTGGTGCTCTGGAAACCGTCGCCCACAGCGCTTTACTCCAATTATTTCCTGATGAAGATTCTGGAAGAAGCCGGTATGCCGGCCGGGGTCATCAACTTCCTGCCGGGTACGGGGGGCGATGTCGGTGACCCGGTGCTGAAAAGCCCGGATCTGGCCGGTCTTCACTTTACCGGATCACAGAATACCTTTGAACATCTGTGGAAAACCATTGGCAACAATATCAGCACCTATAAAACCTATCCGCGTATTGTGGGTGAGACCGGGGGTAAAGATTTCATATTTGCCCATAACAGTGCCGATGTTGACAAGCTGGTTGTCGGTGCCCTGCGGGCCGCATACGAATATCAAGGACAGAAATGTTCGGCGGCCTCGCGTATGTATCTGCCCAAGTCCAAAGCTGATGAATTTATAGAGAAATTCAAAACTGAGGTTGCCAAGGTTACCTACGGTGACATTGAGGACTTCAGTCACTTTATGGGGGCAGTGATCGATAAAAAATCCTTCGATAAAATCAGCGGCTATATCGACTTTGCAAAAGAGGCTGATGATGCCGAAATAATTATAGGGGGAGAGTATGACGACAGCAAAGGCTATTTCATAGCTCCGACCGCGATCAAGACCTCCAATCCGCATTTCAAAACCATGGGAGAGGAGATCTTTGGTCCGGTATTAACCGTCTATGTGTATGATGATGACAAGCTTGAGGAGACTCTTGATCTGTGTGACAACACATCTCTATACGCACTTACCGGGGCTATATTCGCACGAGAGCGCCACATGATCAAGAAGCTGAGTGACCGCCTGCGCAATGCGGCCGGAAACTTCTACATCAATGATAAACCCACCCCGGCCATCGTCAATCAACAGCCGTTTGGCGGAAGCCGTAAGTCGGGGACCAACGATAAAGCCGGAAGTATTCCACACTTGTATCGCTGGTTATCCA
>JAWOEV010000255.1:0-9686 GCA_046482565.1 Lentisphaeria bacterium
TTTTGACAGAACGGACAAACACAAAAGGAATTACGAGATGAAAAAAGCACTGATGGTATGGGGTGGCTGGGAAGGTCACGAGCCGAAGCAATGCGTTGACATTATCGCACCAGTCCTGCGGGAAGAAGGGTTCGAGGTTGAAATTGCCGATACGCTTGATGTATATCTGGACGAGGCAAAAATGAGTGCCCTGAGCTTGGTCGTCCCGGCCTGGACAATGGGCGAAATCACCAGTGAACAGAGCAAGGGACTTCGTGACGCCGTGCACAGCGGTGTCGGCATCGGCGGCTGGCACGGCGGTATGGGAGATTCTTTCGGTAATGATACTAATTATCAGTTTATGGTGGGCGGACAGTGGGTAGCTCATCCCGGAAACATCATTGATTATGAGGTCAATATCACAAAGCCCGGCGATCCGATTGTGGAAGGGTTATCCGACTTTAAGATGAATTCCGAACAGTATTACATGCATGTTGATCCCGGCAACGAAGTACTGGCCACCACGACTTTCAGCGGCGAGTACGGAGGGGTTGACTGTATCAAAGGCACCGTAATGCCGGTCATCTGGAAGCGGCGCTGGGGCAAGGGGCGGGTGTTCTACACCTCGCTTGGTCACGTAGCCAAAGACTTTTCAGTGCCTGAGGTGAAAGAGATCGTCCGCCGCGGCCTTCTGTGGGCCGCCCGGTAGAGAGAGTAAGCCTCTGTACTTAATACTTCAAAGGCCTGGCCATGACGGCATGCGAAAAGGTCTTGCCCCCCATGCCCTGAATCTACACCGCTAAATTACACCCGGCAATCAGGGGCAGATCTGCGGTCCGCAATACTTCGCAAAAATCGGTCGGAAGATCGGCGCGATATTCCCGGCTAACCCCGGTTCGCGGGTGTGGAAAAACGAGTTTCCAGGCATGGAGCATCTGGCGCGGTATTTTTTTGTCAGATAGCGAACGAGGCCCGCCATAAAGACCGTCCCCTAAAACCGGATGATGCAGATGTGAAAAGTGCACCCGTATCTGGTGTGTACGCCCTGTCTCTATATTGACTTCGAGTAAAGTTGTCTCCGGCGTATTCCCCAATACCCTGTAACGGGTACCGGCATGTTTACCCCCCTCCTCCACAACCGCCATTTTTATGCGGTTAACCGGATGCCGCCCGATGTCACCCTCAATACGCCCTGCCCTGACACCGAACTCACCGCTTACTATGGCGAGGTAGGTTTTATCAACCAGGCGTTTTTTAAATGACTCTTTTAAGCGGCTGCGCGCCTCCAGGTTTTTAGCAATGACCATGACGCCGGACGTGTCTTTATCCAGCCGGTGCACGATGCCCGGCCGGCGCTGCGCATCAACCATGGCTGAAAAAACCGGTTCATCATAATACAGAAGACCGTTCACAAGTGTATTATGCTGGTAAGCGTCGTTCGGGTGTACCACTACCCCGGGGGGTTTATTAATGACAAGCACGTCATCGTCTTCATGGATCACTTCAAAATCAACTGGTTGGGGTGTAAGAGCAGGCGGCTCTTCGGAAATCCAGAGAATGGTAATAACATCACCCTCAGCAACCTTGTCAGATCGACTGCATTGTTCCCCGTTCAGGCAAACCTGCCCATTCTCGATGCGGCGTTGAAAATAAGCCCGTGAAAAGTTCGAATAGCGCGACCTGAGGAATTGATCCAGGCGTTGTCCTTCTTCCTCAGAATTAACTGCCAGAGTTTCTTTTGTATCGCCGTGGTCCATATCAGCCCGATTGTCAGCGCAAAAATCACAGTCTGCAACCTTTTTCACAACAGGCTGTCAAGACCGTTTTTCAGGCGCTGTGTGTGTCCATTTATTAAAAGCCCAGAAAACGGCAACCCCCACGGGCAAGAGTATAAGGCATAAAGTCTGGGCGGGAGTAAACCCAGCCGTCTTATGCAGGTAATCACCGCGTAGAAATTCAGTCATAAACCTGAAAACGCTGTAAAACATCAGATAAACAGCAAACAACTGCCCGCGCCGGGGCAATCGCGATTCTAAAACCAGTAGCAGAGAAAATATCAACAAGTTGCTGAACGAATTAAGAAGTTGCACGGGGAAAACTGAAAGGCCCTGGTCGGTGGTGATAGGCAGTTGCCCCAATTGATGCTGGATAAATGTAACCCCGCTATTCGGCAGGTATTGAACAGCCAGCGGTCCTTCATAGGGTTTTCCGAAACAGCAACCGTTAAGGAAACAGCCGATTCGGCCAATGGCATGCCCCAAGGGTAGAGCGGGTGTCAACAGGTCAGCCAAGGCTCGTTTATCCACCTTTTTGACACTTGCCGCTATATAAACGGCCAAAACGGCGCCGATTAATCCACCATAAAAAACTAGGCCCCCATGCCAAATTTTGAGAGCTTCCAGCCATCGCCCCTGAAACTCGTCGGCACGGGTTGCGACATACATAATCCGGGCACCGCCAACCGCCCCGACCATGATCCACAGAACCAACTGGTCAATTAGCTCCGCAGAAATCTGGCGGTTTCGTGTCCGAAATTTAACTAGGGCATAACCGACGGCAAAGGCGCAAGCGGTAAAAACGCCGTACCATCTAACGGTTAAAGGTCCAATTTCAAAGGCAATAGGATCAGTCATTATTTACTCTGGCGTTTTGTCCCGACGGATGGTTGCATAAACTCTACGCCATGCGTCGGCTGGTTTCAAGACAAGTTGTTTTCTCATGAATTCAGGCTACAGTTAACCATTACTATACCACGGCCCCAGAAAGCAACCACCGGCTATATATTTTTGGTTTGAATCTGTGTAACAAACCAGCAACCCCCTCCGCAAAAGGACGTATATGCTTAATAATTCAACCACTTTTTATTGGTCGCTTGCCACAGCAATTCTGTTAACCGCCTTCAGCGGCTGCAAAACGGCGCCCCCCAACTCAACGCCGAATTCTGAAAAAGGCACCCCTGCCAAAGCCCAAACAGATCTAAAGAAGTTTACTGATTTTAGAGATTTCACGAATGAGCGAGCCGAACTTGCCGCGGCAGCCCCCGAAATCCTTGGTTCAGGCGAAAAGGTCATTGCACTTTATCCATGCCGCTACCGTTCACCGGATGACCTGCGTCAGGCTATCATGGGATTGATCAGCATGGAAGGCAGTATTGAGCTCGGAACAAACCTGAACAGCTTAATCATTTCCGAAAGCAAACCCCAAGCCGAATTACTGCTTAAACTATTAAAAAAGCTGGATAAACCCCGGCAGCAACTGCTGGTAGAGGCCCGAGTAATTGAAGTTACGCTTGACAAGGACTTTGAGACCGAATTGAAATATCTGTTTAAGGCCACCGGTGATGCTTTTCTGCAGAACTCCGAAATAAACGTAGAAACGCCCAGCAGCTCCGCCCTCTCCTCGCAGGGAATTCTGCTCAACCTGCTGCCGGTATCCACCTCCAACGGTGAAACCCTCGAAACCTTTGTCCGCCTGCTACTTGAACGCGGCAATGGCCGTATCCTGAGTTCTCCAAACGTCTTGGTAACCGAAGGCACACAAGCCTTTATTCATACAGGTGAAGAACTGCCGATTTTCAGCACTACAACCTCCGGCGGCACGGTACAAGTCAGCAACGAATTCAAGTCCGTGGGAGTAAAACTGCGAGTCCGCCCCGTAAGGGTCAACGGCGATATGGTTGAAATGGAAATTCTGCCGGAAGTTTCGGCGGTAACCGGCTTTAAAACGGGGCCGCAAGGATCCTCGGCACCGGTAGTAGCCCAACGCCAGATTCAAGCAACCTTACGCATGCATGACGGTGAGATCATAACCATCGGTGGCTTGCTCCAGGAAGAAAAGCGCCGCACAGTACGCAAAATCCCTCTGGTTGCCGATATTCCGTTACTGGGAAAGCTGTTTCAAAGCTACCGCAACGAAGACAGTAAAACCCAGTTAATTTTTCTGTTAAGAGTTCATATTCTCCCTGAAGGCACAGCATACCAAAGTCGCATTCATCGCCCCGGCGATTCTTTGGGACAATTTAATGAGGACATTTTCGAAGACAAAAGTATCGATATGCCTTTAGACAAGAACCCAAATTCCGATGAGTAAAATGCGTAAGCAAAAAACACTAACCGTCTCGGTCTGTTTGCTGGGTGCCGGTTTACTGGCTCTTGCCGCTTGGCAAAAAGGCAAACTGCGATTGTGGCAGCCGCAGACTAATAACCAAAATGAACCTGCTGTGGACGGCAATTCATACACAGTAGCACGGCAAAAGCTGGACATTACCATCTCTGAAGTCGGGGCTTTACGGGCCGTCAAAAATCACCGAATCCATCCACCTTCCATTTTCAACCGCGTGACGATCAGCTGGGTCATCGAAGAGAACCAACTGGTAGTGGCTGGCGATAAAATCATGGAGTTTGACGAGCAACCATTCAAACAAAAAATCGAGACCCTGGAGACCAAAATAGAGCAACAGGAGGAGCAGATCCAGACGACAAAAGATGACTTGGAGTATTATCAGAAAATCAATGAACGCGACATCCGCAAAACCCGGGATGCGGTTGAAAAGGCCAAAAAACAGTTGCGTGAATACAGAACATCGCAAGCCATCGATAAACGCCGGCAGTTGCAGGACAAAATAGTGGTGGCCCAGAAAACTTTCGACGAAGCCAAGCAAAAACATGAGACTATGCAAGTCCAGGTGGCCGAAGCAAGTTTCAATAATGCTGGGCAAACCAGCACCCTCGAAAAACGCCTGGAAACATCAAGAAAGGCAATTGATAAAGCCCGAGACAAGGTTCGGCAGGCTTATAAAGATTACAAAACATTCAAGAACAAGACCTATCCCGAAAAAATTGAGCTTTTGGAAGAAAAACTCGATAAAGCACAACAAACGTTGCAGGAATCAATTAATATTGCTGAAGCCGACGAAGAAAAATACAGAAGCAAGATTAAAAGAGCTGAAGAAAATATCGATAATCATAACGAAATGATTGCGGAAAATCAGCAGAAAATTGACAACTGTTCCATCACTTCCCCGGTCGAAGGCGTAGTCCTTTACGGCGATCCCGAAATGCCGCAATACCGCAACTATATCAAAAACATGCTGAAACCCGGAGGCGAAGTGCGTACACGCCGAAATTTCGCCCTCCTCACCATACCTGATTTCAGTGATTTTGTCATCGACCTGCCGGTCGGGGAACAATACCGCGGCCGGTTAACCAGCGGCGCGCCAGCAGAAATAACGATTGACGCCGTCCCCGGACGAACCTACTACGGCAAGGTCAAAAATATAAGTACTGTATCGAAACCCAGAAACAGAAGTGTACCTTCAAGTCCTAAAATCTATGACGCCGTAGTCAGCCTGGATGCAGAGGATGAACGGCTTGTAAGCGGCATGACCGCACGCGTAACCATCACCACAGAAGAACTGGATAACGTCTTGGCGGTGCCCGTGGAAGCCGTGTTCAATAAAAACGGTGAGACGGTGTGCTATACGACCACTCCAAACGGTCCCCGCATCACCGAAATAATAACCGGCAAACTCAACGACCATTTCGTCCAGGTGAAAAGCGGGCTGCAGGAAGGCGACAAGGTCTGGCTGTACAAACCCAACATATAGTTCGGATTATGAAATCACCTTCCGATAACTTGGTTCTGGACATCAGAGACGCTGGCAAATCTTACCGGATGGGGAACCGGGTTTTGCATGTTCTCAAAAACTTGCACCTCCAAGTGGAAACCGGTGAATACCTCGCGATAATGGGTCCTTCCGGCTCCGGCAAAAGTACGTTATTGCACATTGTCGGACTCCTCGACCACCTCGAGACGGGTAATTATGCGCTTGACGGACTGGAAGTCACGAATCTCAGTGACAGTTCGCTGGCAAAATTTCGCAACCGGAAAATTGGTTTTGTGTTCCAGCGCTTCAATTTATTCCCGCAGTATAACATCCTGGGCAACATTGAAGTACCGATGATTTATCGCCAAATTCCCCGCAAACAACGCCGGAAAAGAGCCCGCGAACTGGCGGCAATGGTCGGCTTGCAAGATCGACTGCATCACACTCCCGGCCAACTCTCCGGTGGCGAAACTCAACGGACGGCAATCGCCCGTGCCCTGGCTAATGATCCCTCATTAATATTAGCGGACGAACCCACTGGAAACCTCGATGAAAAAACCGGCGAAAATATCATGACTATCTTTGATAAACTGGTAGAGGCTGGCCGAACTGTGGTTTTTGTAACCCATAACCCGGAATATAAAAAGCACGTACAGCGAGTGTTGACACTCCATGACGGCCGGCTGATTCCCGAATAATCATGTTCAGTTTACTGCATACCATCCGAACCGCATTTCTTGACCTTTCGCTACACAAAGTGCGCTCCGCAATGGCGGCTACAGGCGTCATGTTCGGGGTGGGGTCAGTAATCACCATGATGGCCGTCAGCGAAGGGGCAAAACAGGAGTCACTGCAGCGAATCGTTTCAATGGGGGTGGATAATATTATCCTCCGAAGCCGTAAACCGCACGAAGACAATAACAGCACCAGCGCGGACGATACCGCCGCCTATAAAAAGTACGGCATACGGCACCACGACCTTGATCACATCCGGCAAACCGTTCACAACTTGAAGACAACTGTAGCCGTTAAGTCTCAGCGCTGGCCGGTACGTGATTTTCGGGGGGATGAACAGGTCACACCGGTAATCGCCACCGAAAACAGTTATCTGGATTTAAGCCATTCCAGAATGAAAAGAGGTCGTTTTATACAATCCCTGGATAATCTCGAACGCCGGCGCGTCTGCGTGTTAGGCAAAAATGCCGCCCGCCGTCTTTTCGCCTTTTACGATCCGCTGGGTAAGCTACTGCAGATCAACAACCAGTGGTTTCGCGTGACCGGTATATTGAAGAATGCTGAAGACATTAATGCATTCGGCACTGACGCGCCTATGAACAACCATATTTTTATTCCGCTGGAGACATCACGTTCCTTGTATGGCGATGTCCGCCCCCTGGAAGATCAAAAAGGCTTTGCCGAAGTTCAGCTTGATGCCGCTGTTCTGCAAGTTGCAGATAAGAATGCCATACAGACAGTTACCAAGCATCTTCACCGCTATTTAGAAAAAGAGCACGCCGCCAAAGATTACGAACTTGTTGTACCTCTCGCTCTGCTCAAACAGAAAGCCGCCACCCAGAAGGTCTTCTCGATCGTCATGGGAGCAATTGCCGGAATTTCATTATTGGTCGGTGGCATCGGCATCATGAATATCATGCTGGCCAATGTCTCTGAACGCCGCAAAGAAATCGGCATGCGCCGGGCTCTGGGGGCCCGCCGCCAGGACGTGCTGGTCCAGTTTCTGATTGAAGCAATGACTTTAACCGGATTCGGCGGCGTCGTAGGCATCGCCCTCGGTTATACCCTTACAGCAGGTATAACCCACTATGCCGACATGGCTGCCAGTGTCCCTCTCTGGAGTGTAGCCCTGGGGCTGGGGGTTTCGGTGGGGGTGGGAATGGTGTTCGGACTTTGGCCTGCTTATAATGCCGCTGCAGTAAGTCCGATTGATGCCTTAAGGTTTGAATAAGCAGTTTTTTCAGGCGTTTACTTTACTTTTCGGTGAAACCTGTGTTAAAGTAATTATAGAAGAAACAAGAAAGGTTTCCGAGGATCTGAATGACTGAAGCGATGCTTTATGAAAAACTCTCCGAGCAACGCGTACATTGCTACTTGTGTGCCCATAACTGTGTAATTGAAAACGGGAAAAACGGCTTTTGCAATGTCCGGCAAAACCGTGATGGGACACTTTACACACTGGTTTACGGACGCACGATTGCCCAACACAACGATGTAATAGAGAAAAAACCGTTGTACCACTTTCACCCCGGCTCTCATGCTCTTTCAGTTGCTACGCCGGGTTGCAATTTCCGTTGCCGCTGGTGCCAAAACTGCGAGATCTCACAAGCCCCCACTGCCGGACACTTGGCCCAGGGCATTGAAGCCAGTCCTGAAGGTTTGGTGAAAGCGGCTTTGGGGTGTGGCAGTCGCTCCATTGCTTATACTTACACCGAACCGACCGTTTTCTTTGAATACAGTTACGAAACCGCGGTGGCTGCCCATAAGAACAATCTCGCAAACGTATACGTTACCAACGGTTTCATGACCAAAGAAATGCTTCAAACATTACACCCCTGTCTGGATGCCGCCGCAGTGGATTTAAAAGCCTTCCGAAATGAAACATACAAAAAGTATGCGGGAGCCAGATTGCAGCCGGTACTGGATTCAATGAAGCGCTTGAAAGAATACGGCACTTGGCTGGAAGTAATTACATTGGTCATACCTGATCTTAATGATGACCCGGCGGAATTGCGCGACATCGCAGGCTTTATCCGGGATGAACTCGGCCCCGAAACTCCGTGGCATCTCAGCCGCTTCATGCCGGCTTACAAAATGACCGGCGTACCGCCGACCCCCGCCGAGACCTTAAAGCGAGCGAAAAGTATCGGCCTGGAGGAAGGCCTTAAATACGTGTATCTGGGGAACTTATCGGGGCATTCTGACACTTACTGTTCTGAATGCGGTCAAGTACTTGTAGAACGTTCCGGTTATTCTAAATCGACAATCAAAACAACTGAAGACGGGAAATGCTCTTCATGCAACACCCCGCTGGCCGGAGTGGGAATGGGCAGACCCGCCTGAAAAAAAATTAGCACGAGCCAACCACAAACCAAACAAAAAGGAGAGAAGATATGCAGGTTCCTCTTGAGATTGCCTGTCCGGATTTTAAACTCACGGACAACATTAGAACCCTGATTCATGACCTGGCGTCAAAACTGGATAAAGTCTGCGATCACATAACCAGTTGCCGGATAACCATTGAAATGCCGCAGAAGCATCAGGCTTCGGGTAATTCGTTTCAAGTGCGTATTGAAGCCCATATACCGCCGCGCCATGATCTGGTAGTAAAAAGAAATGCAAGTCAAGGTGATATTCATGACCAATTGCCGTATATACTCCACGAAGCATTTGAGGCGTTAGAGCGGCAGGCACAGAAGATCAATGAAATACAGCACGGCCAGGTTAAAAACCACCCGGACCAGGAAGTTACCGGCTTCGTTTCCAAGCTCTTTCCCGAAGAAGGCTATGGATTCATAGAAGCGCTGGACGGACGGGATATTTACTTCCATGAGAACAGCGTTCTTAGTGGTGATTACGACCGGCTGACGGTCGGCACCGGCGTCCATTTCACAGAAGAATCGGGTGAAGACGGCCCACAGGCCAGCACTGTGAAAATTGTGGATAAACCCGGTGTCAGACATGCCAAACAGGCGAAAGCCGTTTAGCCCGAACATTGCATGAAAGATGAGATTATGCGGGATATGTATCTTAATAACAAAGGCTTATATTATACCGCTTGTTAGACGCCATGCGAAAAGGTCTCAGGTCTCCGCCTGAGGCGGATTGAGGAGCGCCGGTTGCTCTTCTCGGGCTTTTGCGTTGTAATGTACCACCCTTTGGGGTAATGCTTTACAACGCAAAAGCCCGAGAGGGGCTGCCACCTCCCCAACCCGAAGGGTTCGTACCAAGGACAGAAATCCACCATATCAAGCACCCCCGGGCGTTCAACCATTTCAGTAGGGACTTTCTTCCAGTCCGTAGAGTAAGGTAACTACGGGCTGGAAAGCCCGTAGTACGTAAGACGGACTTTCCAGTCCGTCTCAGG
>JAWOEV010000144.1:0-27251 GCA_046482565.1 Lentisphaeria bacterium
GCATCTTCGACCACCAGCACGGCATCGGCATCGACGTTGTAGGCGCAGAAGGCCTCACTGCGGGGCGTCTGGGCGATCTCGCCGGTGGTTCCTCTCGGGCTTTTGCGCTGTAATGTACTACCCTCCGGGGTAATGCTTTACAGCGCAAAAGCCCGAGAGGGGCCGCCGCCGCCCCAACCCGAAAGGCTCGTGTCTCTTTCGGCGAAAACCGTTAGCTTACGGCTAGCGCATTCCGCCGAAAAGACGAAATCTCATCCGAAATAGGCACGAGCATGGGCCTGATAACTTTTCGCAGACGGTCTGAATAGGGGCGCTTAGAGTCTCGGCACTGTTTTCAATTTGTTTAACTGAATTTTGCCGTTATTGTGCTGTTTCAGGGCCTCGCCGACGGAGTAATGCGAACTGGGTCAGGTCCGGAAGGAAGCAGCCCTAAGCAATTATATCCGGGCGGCGCAGGATAACCTGTCGCAGCCAATAACGGCTTTACCTAAAACAACAACTGCCTCTACTGGTAAAACTATCATGTCCTATCAGGTACTCGCACGAAAATGCAGACCGCAGCGATTTTCCGAAATCGTCGGGCAGGAACACATTACCAGAACTCTCCAGAATGCCATAGTCCGTGAGCGCGTGGGACATGCCTACCTTTTTGTCGGTCCCCGCGGCACAGGTAAAACAACTACCGCCCGGATTTTCGCTAAAGCGCTTAACTGCGAAAAAGGCATAGTCAAAGAACCATGTTGCGAATGTCGGTCGTGCCGGGAAATTGCGGCCGGTAACTCTCTTGATATAATGGAAATTGACGGGGCCTCGCACAATAAGGTAGAACACGTTCGCGACCTGCGCGATAATGTCCAGTATACTCCTAACCACAGTCGCTACAAAATATATATTATCGACGAAGTTCACATGCTGACCACTCAGGCATGGAACGCCCTGCTGAAAACCTTGGAAGAACCGCCGCCGCACGTCAAGTTTTTCTTCGCGACAACTGAACCGCACAAAGTGCTGCCGACAATTATGTCAAGGTGCCAGCGCTTTGACCTCAAACGCCTGCCGGTGCCGCTCATCGCCAACCGGCTCAAAGAAATTGCCGACAGTGAAAATATCCAGATAGAAGAGCGCGCTCTCGTAGCCATCGCCAGGGCCGCGGACGGAGCAATGCGTGACGGGCAGTCAATCTTTGATCAGATAATCGCCTTCTGTGGCGGGACCGGGGGGGATGCCGACAACGCTATTACAGAAGCGGATGTCATCGACGTTTTCGGCCTCGCATCCGGTCGCGAATTGACTGATTTGACTATCGCTATCGCGAGTAATAATGTTTCTGGAACAATGGAGCTCATCCATGATCTCGCAGAGCGCGGTCGCGATCTTGAGCGTCTGTTCGGTGATCTTGTCATGTTTCTGCGCAATGCCATGGTTTACCACCACTGTCGGCAACCGGAGGATATCCTTGATGTTTCTGAAGCGGAACTATCGGACATTCAAAAGCTGGCGGCCATCGCTGATGCCCGGCTTGTCGAGCGCCTGCTGGAAGGCTTGGCCGGCGAGGAAGGAAGCTTGCGCAATGCCCTTAATAAACGCGTATTTCTAGAAGTCGCCCTGGTGCAGGTTATGCACCATGCCCACGATATACAGATCGACCGTATAATTGCGCGTTTGAATGAATTACGCGGTACCGAACTCCCCGGCGAAAAAAAAAATGAGGTGAACACCCCGCCGCCCGGTTCGGCGCAATATACCGCCAACCCAAGCACTGAAGGTCCCGACCCTGGAGACGATCACGTGGCTGAATCAGGCTCTCGTGAAGTTAAAGACCAGGAAGAACCGGCTGATTTGCAAGTGCATACAGATAAATTGCGATACGACGCAGCCGATGATTCAAAAAGCGGTAATGAAAACACGGCGCCTATCATGCCCCCGCAAAACCCTCGAGACGTTGATTCGCGATCAGGGGGGGGAGCTCGAGAACCGGTGCCAGCTTCAGAAAATACCGCAAACCAGCCGCATGATCCGGGTTCGCAAGGTACTGAAAGCACTTCGGAAGATGCGGAGGATCCGGCCCTTCTTTGGCATAAACTTATAGAAGCCGTTGGGCAAATACCTGAAAAACATCAGTTAAAAACATATATGCAGGAATTGCGGCCGTTAGCCTATAACAAAGAGAGCCTGCAAGTCGCCTATGATGATGAATTTCCGGAAGAGCATGTCCAATTTCTGCTGCAATCCAATAACCTTAATGTCCTGGAAAAAGCGCTCTGCCGAATCACTGGTGAATCTGCAGTAAGCGTGTTGCTTAAACGCTGGGTTGAAGGCGTTTCAAATAAAAACACTAAACCCCGCCGGACGTCATCAAAAGAAGTCCGCGAACGTGTCCAGGGAAACCCGTTTGTCAAGAAAGTTCAGGATATGTTTAACGCGGAATTGATTGATGTTCGCGGATAATTGATCGTAGCAAAACCTTTGATTACACCTCGACATAAATACAGAACTGCAAAGCAAGGAGAATACCCGAATGCCTAATATGGACAAGCTAATGAAGCAAGCGAAACAGATGCAGAGTCAAATGAATCAGGTCCAGGAAGATCTGAGCAAAATGGAAAAAACTTTTACCGCAGGCGGCGGCGCTATTGAGGTGACGGCTCGCGGTGATCAAAGCATTACTGACATCAGTATCAAACCCGAAGCAGTTGATCCGGATGATGTGGAAGGTCTTGAAGATCTTTTGATGACAGCCGTAAATGGAGCTCTGAATGAAGTAAAAAGCGCCGCCGAAGAAGAGATGCAGAAAGTCACGGGCGGCATGAATATGCCGGGCCTGATGTAGCTCTGATGTCAATCGGGATCAGCAGGGCATCGGTTGCGGTATGGAAATTTAACCCAAGCTCATGAATAAATCGTCTTATCCACAGGCAATAGAAGTGGTCATCGAGCAATTTTCCCGTTTGCCCGGAATCGGGCGGCGGACCGCAGAGCGCCTTACCTTGGCGGTCCTTAAGTGGCCGGAAGATGTAGCGCAAGAGTTTGCTGGACAAATAAGTAGGCTTAAAGCCAATATCCACGCATGTTCTAACTGCGGTAACTTTGCCGAGGATGATCTCTGTGTAATCTGCCGCGACCTGAACCGGAACCCGAAGCAAATTTGCATAGTCGAAGACGCAACGCAAATCCCGGTTATAGAAAAAGCCGGTTGTTTTGAGGGGGTTTACCATGTTTTGGGTGGCCGTCTGGTACCTCTGGAGGGGGTCGGCCCCGAAGATTTGAATATTTACAGCCTGCACAAACGAATCCGCGAAGAAAACGTCGAAGAACTGATTATAGCTACCAGCTCTAATGTTGAAGGAGAAGCCACGGCGGCTTATTTAGTTGAAGAATTCAACACACCGGCCATAAAGATCACCCGCATTGCCAGCGGCATACCGGTGGGGGCCGACCTGAGCTATGCCGATTCCGCTACGGTAGCTATAGCTTTGAACAGAAGAAGCAAACTTCTCTGACTGCGTGAGAAAATCGGGGATATGACCACTGCATCTCTACTAATTCTTGTCTTTATGATTGCCCTGCTGTGGGCTCTTGTCTTAATTCGCACAGATAAAAAACCGCCTTTTTTTCTCAAGCAAGACAAACAACGCAGCATTGATCATCCCCACCGATTTAAATATCATCCCCACCCTTCGGCAACCCGGAAAATTCAGGTTGATCGCAGGCTGCGCAGGAAATTGCCACGCGGACCCGTTGCCGCCGTGTTACTCGCTTTCGTCATCGCGACTATGATTCTCTTGTACAGTTGGGTTAGTTTAAACCGGCAAGTTGCGGAGAAAGGGCATGATTCTATCCAGCCACACGAGGAAACCATCGCCATGTACCGGGCGGCAGGCAGAGTTATCGGAGAGTTTCTAAAGAAAAACTATAACAGCCAGCCAGTGACCGTTCTGCTACCGCCGAAACAACACATGCAGGACATCGACTACGCCACTCTTCAGGGAATGAAAGAGGCGACGGGGAATGAAAATGCACTTCAACTGTACTCTTTAACAAACGATAACAACGACAGCAACAGAGGTTGGTATATTCCTTCCGTAGATGTTTTTGCAACAGCCCTTCGTGAGAACCGTGATCAGGCGGTAATCATAGCACTCGCCGGAACCCCCCGCAAAACTTCGAAAATTGATTTTTCTATGTTGAAGCAGGGGCCTGATCTTATCCTGATGAATACCTCTCTCCACAACCTGAAAGGGTTGATTGCCAAAGGTTACATTGACGCTGTGCTGATACGATATCCGGGAAACCTGTACGGGGAATTCAATCCATCAAACCCCGACAACTGGCTGTTTTTAACTCCGGACAATGTCCATACAGCAGATTCTCTTTTCCCCAGCCTTTTTGTTGATTGAACGGTACGGAGTCCGGCTCCGGCAATTGTGGAAATGACCAACTCTCCACCTCAAGGATTGACAATATATTCATCCTCAATCTCACCCTGAGCAAGACTTTTTATTAAGCCAAACCGTAAACCTCGGGTGCTTACCGTGAAATCGTTTTTGTGCAAATAGCGCAAAAGTTCACTGAGTATTACCAAGCCCGCCGGCCATACCTCGGCCCGATCAGCGGGAAGGCCCGGCATGGCCGCTCTCTGAGCCGCCGATACCGCGCTAAGTCTTTCCAGAACCCCGGATACATACCTCTCTGTAGCTCCGAAACCATGGACCCGGCACCGGTCATAATTCGTCAGCGCCTCGTGAAATGAGGCTAAGGTTGTAGCGGTACCACCAGTAACTACGACTTTCACGCCTGGGTCAGCATTTTGGCGGTCGGCTTTTAGCAGAACCCTCTCCACATAAGCTTCACATTGGCGACGTACATATTTCCTGGCGCTGTTAAGTTGGTCAAGGTTGAACTCTTCCTTCAGATTGAAAAGTTCGGCCAGTCTGACGCAACCCACTTGCAGACTGCATGCCGCTTTGCATGCCCCGGGAGTGCCGACTGCCACCTCGCTGCTGCCCCCGCCTATATCAATCACCACGCATTCGCAATCGGCAGGCAAGCTACTGGCCGCCCCCAGGAAGACGGTTTCGGCTTCCTCCTCCCCAGTCAAGATTAGGGGCTCAGTGCCGAACAGTTCTAAACAGGCATGCAGGAAAATGCGGCGATTGCGAGCGTCCCGAACGGCGCTTGTCGCCGCCGTTACCAGTAATACGTTACGGTTACGATAATTAAGGCGCAGAAATTGCAGGAATTGGTCAGCTGCGGCAATACTCTTGTCAATGCCCCGGGGTGCCAAAAATCCGGTCTCATCAACGCCGCTCCCAAGGCGTGTGGTGCAAAATTTCTCAATCTCTTCCCTGAGCGTCCCCGCGGAATCCATACATGCTACGGAAAGAAGCGTCGAGTTGCTACCGAAATCAAGGGCGGCAAAACACGGTCGGTCGTCAGCTGCCATTGTCCAAACCTTACTTTTGCCTGCTGTCCGGATTTTTGTTTACTTCGTCATAAACTGAAGATGCGTCACTGTTATCGTCGGCATGATCATTCTCTTCTTCGCTGTCCCCGTTTGTTTCACCAGCACTATCTTCAGCTTTCTCTTCGTTTTTTGGATTTTCTAGACTGTCGCGGATATCATCTTTGGCTTTACGGAATTCCTTCATCCCTTTCCCCAGGCCTTTGGCAACCTCTGGGATTTTCTTCCCGCCGAAGATCAATAACACAATCAGGAAAATTATTATCAGTTCTTGCGGGCCTAGTCCGAATGCCAACATGATCTTTTACCTCTTGTTTATTACCGTAACTTTACAGTTCTTTTGCATCTTTGGGTTCAACCAGACGAGCCATGATTATACTTAACTCATACAATACCAGAAGCGGTAAACCCAACATAATCTGCGTGAATGGATCAGGGGGTGTCAAAAACGCCGCCAACACAAAAACTGCCACTACCGCATACGGTCTGAATTTAGCCAAACTATCAGCTTTAACAAGCCCCAGTCGCGCGAGTGCCACCAAAACAACCGGCATTTCAAAAACCACACCGAACGCCAAAATGAAGCGAAAACAAAAACTCATGTAGTCTTTCAGCATCCAAACCGGCTCTGCCGCCGCCAACCCCATTCGCTCAAGCGCCGCAAGACCGAAAAACATAAGGAAGTACCCAAAGCAGGCACCAACCACAAAGAAAACCGTCCCGGCTGCTATCGCCACCCACGCAATGCGAGTTTCATGTTGACGAAGCCCTGGGGCAATAAAACCCCATATAAAATACAGAATGAAGGGAATGCCCACAACGAAACCGGCCAGCAGAGATAGCTTCAACCGACTGACGAAAGCGGTGACCGGCCCACCTTCGATTATCGTGACCTCTACCTCGAGAGACTCAAGCGGATATATCATTAATTCCCAGAGCGGGTTGGTGAAGGCAAGGCAGGTCAGAGTCGTAACGACCAGAACCAAAAGGCATTTAAAAATCACCCAACGCAGTTCTTCCAGATGATCCCAGAAACTCATCTGTATTTCTTGTCCTGATAAAGCCGCCATAAATCCTCTTTGTCTGCCACTATTCCGTTCTTTTCCCGGCGATTCCCGACAAAAAGTCGAAATCTTATCCTGAATAAGCACGCCCGGGGGCGCGCAACCTTTCAGCACGGTGTCTATATAAAATGATACTTATAATCCCAAATTCCAATTTCATGCCTCGGCCTGGATTTTTTTCTGAATAAAACTTGCAATTGGCCACAATTGGAATTATATGGAAGTATATGGATATTTTTGGAAAAATAGATGAGGCACCGGGACGAGCATGAAATTTTGCGGGCAGAACAGTTGCAAAATTGATGCGAACGGACGCGTCAAATTGGCCGCGCGTTTTCTGCGGGATTTCAGTGACACAAGCGGGACTTTGGTGTTGCATTGCCTGCCCGAAGGTGCTCTCGGCCTATACCCCCCGGATACCTGGGCGCAAATGAGGCAGGATGAACCCAGGCCGGCCGCGCGGGCCGCCTCAAGCGTGGTTTTTCGCCGGCAGTTAAGACGTTTCGGTGCCTTGAGCCAAGTAGAAACCCTTTCTAAACAGGGGCGTGTTACAATCCCCCCCCAGTTCCGCCAAGTCCTGGGGTTGGCGGCGGGCGCGGATGCGGTAATGGTCGGGGTTGAAATCGGTCTGGAAATATGGCCTGAAGTCAAATGGCAACAGGAATTTGAAACCCTTCACGCTCACGAATTGGAAAAAGCCGAAGCAGAAATGAAGGCAGACATAGAAATAAATCAGGGAGGTCAACGCAATGGCAATTGAACTGATGACGAAAACTAGAAAAAAATTGCTCTTACTTCTGGTCATGTGTATCCTGGCTGTGTCGGCAATGGGAGCCGCAAATGTCACCACCGAATTGGTGCAGCAACCGACCGAAAAAGCTCGCGCAATGCAACAAATCAACCAGATTGCCGGATTACTTGCGGATGAAACGTCGCCGTCCCGGAGGGGGGCCTGGAGGCAGCTCGCAAACGCCGAACCAATAACCTTTATGCAAGCGTGTGCCAGCCCGGAAAACCCCTGATTTGTCAGGCTGGAGATGTCGTAAGTGACGGACAACTCGGCAATTGACACCGTATCCATTGCAAAGCGGCGGGCCCCAATATTAATCTTCATTTTCCTGATCTGGGCTCTGGCTATTTGTCTGCGGTTATTCCAAGTTATGGTCATAAACCGCGACACCTACCTGGAGCAAATGGCCGCTTCCTCCTGGTGTCAGGATACAATTCCGGCTATCCGTGGTCGTATTCTTGATAAAACGGGGCACCCTCTCGCTTGGTCAACAAGACATTTTAAACTGCTTTGGGATACCCCGCCAGACACCGAGAGATGTTACCGGGAATTAAAACTTATACGCGAAACGCTACCAATCTCAACGTCAGCATTGCCCGCAACCCTGCAGGGTAAAAATCTCATCACGTTAGTAAGGGATTTGCACCCGACGGACTTCAAGACTGCTTCTGAGCTTGCTTCAGCCCTGAAGAGCGTGAAAATTTCCAGTTTTTTTATAAGGCACCGCGTCTCAGATCCAAGGTTGCAAAAACGGCTTGGCGATGTTGTTCTGCGCAACGGCACGGAGGTGGGAGTATCAGGGGCAGAACTTGAACACGACAGCCTGTTGCGCGGCCGTCCCGGGGTTTTTAAGGTTATGCTCAGTCCGCGGGGCAATTGGTTGCCGCAGACTTGGCAGCAGATCAGACCGGTAAAAGCTGGTTATGACGTCTACCTCCCGTTGCGGTTTGTTCCGGCCCCAGCCAGCGAGGCGGTTTCTCCATGAAGGCAAGAGCGTGGCAAATATTTAACTTTTTGAGGCGTGGCATAACGCCAGCCGGCATTTTATGCATCATGCTCGGCATTCTGGGGTGCGTGGCCATATATAACGCCACTTTTCACCTGCCCCATCCTTTTAAATATGTAACTAAGCAACTTATATGGCTGGGACCGGCATTTTTGGTTTTAATTACCACGAGTGCCACTCCCCCCCGGGTTCACAAGTCATGGGGCTTGTATATCTCCGGATTTCTGTACCTGACCCTTTGGGCAGTGCTGGTTTTGGGGGTGCGGGTAAACGGAATGCGCGGTTGGTTTGCCTGGCATGGTATTTTTATGCAGCCCAGCGAATTGGGTAAACCGGCTTTTGTTCTTCTTCTGGCCGTTCTTATCGCCAAACTCCGCCAACAACAATTTACTCTGTTGCATGAGTTTTTGGGTTGCCTTGCGTTTCTCGGTGCCTGGGTGCTGCCAATAGCATTGCAACCTGACTTCGGAACCTTAATGGTTTATATCTTTGCATTTGCTGCGACATACGTATGCACAGGCGGTCGGATCCGCTACTTAATGGCAGGCGCAGTCGGGGCCCTGCCTTTGATCGGCCTGAGCATAATGATCAAACCGTATATTTTTGACCGAATCTGCGCTTTTCTGCATCCGTCTGATCATCTAAACGATGCGGCTTGGCATATTCGCCAATTCCAGGTGACGCTTGCCTCGGGCGGGCTTTTTGGCCGTTCCTGGGGGGGAGGGGTCTGGACTCAGAATTACCTGCCGTTCGGTTACAGCGATTCAGTCTTCGCAACGGTTGGTGAAGCGATCGGTTTTGTTGGCCTGATGCCTTTCATCGTCTTCATCCTTGCCTATGTTCTTTATGCCTATCGTCGCATACAACACACTACTGGCGAAGTACGCATACTGGTGATATACGGTGCAGTGTTTATGCTGACCGGCCAGGCCTTTTTTCATCTCAGCGTCAATTTGGGAATCTTTCCTCCCACCGGCCTGCCGCTGCCTTTAATCAGTTACGGCGGCAGTTCATTGGTAGCCACCCTTGCTCTGGTGGGGTTAGTGGAATCCATGAGTCGTATCGACAACTATTGAAAATCGCCGAAATTCATATAGTTTATTGAGTTTGATGTTATTATTTGTCAAAGTACGCTAAAACCAGCCCCATGGATGACGTTGCTTTTTATTATAATATTCACGAATTAAACGGTTTATTCGACAGGATACAGAGATATGCCCACCTATGAATACAAATGCCACGAATGTGGTGATGTTTTCGACGTTTTTCAGAACATGAGCGATGAACCTCTGAAGACCTGCCCCGAGTGTGGCGGCGCGGTTAAACGGCTGATCGGCTCCGGTGCCGGTATTATTTTTAAAGGTTCAGGCTTTTATTGTACCGATTACCGCAGCAGCAACTATCAGCAGCAGGCAAATAAAGAAAAAGATAAAAAAGACAGTACGAATACCGGCAAAGAAGCAGGCAAGAAAGAACCGAAAAAAGAGGCTAATAAAGCCGCAAAAAATAACCAGGAATAACCATACTATGATACAATGTGACAAATGTGGCGCCGAAAATCGGCTGGGAGCGATTTTCTGTATAGCCTGCGGTCAGCGCATTAACCTCGACAACATTCCCGAGCGAATTCAGGAACAACAGCAAAGGGAGCGTCACAGCCCTAAACGCATTTTTGCAATCGTGCGTAAAATAGTCGCAATTGCCGCCTTGATTCTGGTTGTACTTATATTGAGCGGCCTTTTTCTCGGGGTGCCGGTACAATACCCTGAAGCAGTCCCGAAGGCAACTTTGCAAAATGCAAAAATGAAGTTTGGCAAAGCTAAGGACAAACAGTTTCGCAGTCAGAGTGACCCGGTTTTGACCATTACTTCTGCGGAAGCAACCGCAATAGTTAACAGCATAACCGGGCTGCGGCAGGAGAAGGCCTCGGAAGAGGATGGAGAAGAACAAGGTACCGGTTTCGCATTGGCACCCAAAAGGATCTCGGTAGAGCTTTTGTCAAGCGGCTTTGTCCGCCTGGTACTGCGGTCAGAAACGTTTAAAGGCATTGATATTTACACTACTTTGATAGGACGCTTCGTAGCGCGGGATAACCAAATGGAATTCATCATTCAGGCCGGTAAGATTGGCAAAGTCTCGATGCCCGGCCCCCTCCGCGGTATAGCAGTCGCTCGCTTTGAACCTTTGCTGCAGAATAACAAGAGCATGAACAATTTTCTTGAGGCCATGGATTATGTTGAAGCGAGTGAAGACGAAGCCAAGGTACACCTGAAATCCCTTGACAGATAATCGGAGGCTTAAATGCCCGAACGAACAGGCTCCATAACACGCGAAACAAAAGAAACCAGTATCACTGTAACCTGGATGCTTGACGGCAGTGGCAAGGCCGAGATTGCCACCGGCCTCCCGTTCCTTGACCACATGCTTATAAGTCTGGCCCGGCATGGGGCCTTTGATCTGAATATCAGCGCTCGCGGTGATCTTCAAGTAGATGCCCATCATACCGTTGAAGACCTTGGCCTTACAATGGGCAAAGCTTTACGGCAAGCTTTGCGCGAGAAACGCGGCATTGTCCGCTTCGGAAATGCAACCGTCCCTATGGATGAAGCCCTGGCCCGAGTCACTCTGGATATTTCCGGTCGCCCGCACCTCAGTTATCGAGCTGAAATGGCTGATAATGAAGTCGGCGGTATAAATGTCCGTCTCTTCCGTGAATTCTTTCAGGGGCTGGTCAATAGCTCCGGCCTGACCTTGCACATTGATTTGCTGGCCGGGGATGAAGTACACCACAGCCTGGAAGCAATCTTCAAGGCCTTCAGTCGCGCCTTAGCAAACGCTGTCCGAATAAATCCCGAGAGTGAAGATGTTCCTTCAACCAAGGGATCAATTGACTGATTCAATTCGGTTTCGAATCGGAGACTCCCCCCTCCCCAAAAAAGTATGGATGCTAATAATGCCTGAGAATAAATACGAATTGCATACAATAAGACACAGCGCCGCGCATATTATGGCGGCAGCCGTCAAAAAGTTGTTTCCCGATGCCAAGTTCGATATCGGACCGGCAACCGATGACGGTTTCTACTATGACTTTGACTTGGAACAACGCCTTACGCCGGATGACTTGAAGCGCCTCGAAAAGGAAATGCGCCGCATTTCCAATAAAAAGTATCCATTCGAAAAAATCGAGATGACGCGCGAAGAAGCACGTCGTGTACTCAAGGATGCAAACCAGACTTATAAACTCGAAAGACTCGAGGACATCCCGGAAGGTGAGAGCATAACCTTCTATAAGTGCGACGAGTTCATGGACTTATGCCGGGGACCTCACGTTGACAATGCCGGTGAAGTAAAAGCATTCAAGCTCCTCTCCATCGCCGGTTCTTATTACCGTGGTAAAGAAACCAATCCTATGCTCCAGCGGATCTACGGCACAGCCTTCCACACCAAGGAAGAACTCAAAGAATATCAGCGCCGTATAGAAGAAGCCCGTAACCGTGACCATCGCAAACTGGGGAAACAATTTGAACTCTTCAGCACTTCCGATGAGGTCGGCCCGGGCCTTATATGTTGGCACCCGAAAGGCAGTCGCATCCGTCATACAATTGAATCCTTCTGGCGTGAAGAGCATTACGCCAACGGCTACGATCTGCTGTACACCCCCCATATCGGCAAGGCCGAACTGTGGCAGACCAGCGGCCATCTGGATTTTTATAAAGACGCAATGTACTCCCCCATGGATGTGGACGGCAACGACTACTATGTCAAGCCGATGAATTGTCCGTTCCATATAAAAGTTTACCAGACCCGTAATCGGTCATATCGGGAACTGCCTTTGCGCTGGGCCGAACTCGGCACTGTATACCGCTATGAAAAAGGCGGGGGACTTCATGGATTGTTGCGGGTCCGCGGCTTTACCCAGGATGACGCCCATATCATCTGTACTCCCGAGCAAATGGCCGATGAAATCAGTGAAACCCTTAAGTTCAGCCTAAAAATGTGGGATGCCTTCGGCTTTAAAGATATTAAGGCCTATCTGGCTACCCGTCCCGAGAAAGCAGTCGGCGATGATGAACGCTGGGAACAGGGCGTTGCCGCCCTCAAAAAAGCCGTAGCGGATGAAGGGCTCGAATGCGAAGTAGATCCCGGCGGCGGGGCTTTTTACGGACCCAAAATCGATTTAAAAATTACTGACGCTCTCGGGCGGGAATGGCAGACGTCCACTATTCAATTCGACTTTAATCTGCCGGAAAGATTCAATATGACTTATATCGGTTCGGATGGCGAGAAGCACCGGCCTTACATGATCCATCGGGCCCTGCTCGGCTCTATCGAACGATTCTTCGGCATTCTGACGGAACATTACGGCGGCATATTTCCAGCTTGGCTCGCTCCCGAACAGGTGCGTATATTACCGATCAGCGATGATTTTATAGATTATGCAAAAAATGTGGAAAACTCCTTGCGTAAAAAACAATTGCGTGTTACGGTTGACTGCGAATCTGACACTATAGGCGCAAAAATTCGCAGAGCCCGCAAAGAAGGTGTATTGTATATGCTGGTAGTTGGCGAGCGCGAAAAGGAAAGCGACACAGTCGCCGTAAGACGCCGCGGTGAAGGTGAAACCGGCGCCGTGCCGGTAGAGACTTTTGCGGAACAACTCTCGGCTGAAGTTCGCGAAAAACGGTAAATAAACTAGGAGGATCGAGAAATCGCACGAGCAGTAGGACGTAATGACAGAAAGCTTCGGGATCGTCAAGTCAGACTCATTGACCAGAACGACGATAATATAGGTCTAGTAAGTTTTGATGAGGCTATAAAACGAGCCGAGGACGCCAAACAAGATCTTGTTGAAGTCGCCGGCAAGTCTAACCCTCCCGTTTGCCGGATAATGGATTACGGCAAATTCCAGTATGAGGAAAAAAAGAAAAAGCGGGAACAACGCAAAAAATCCCATACTACGAAGCTGAAAGAAATTCAGTTTCATCCGAATATTGATGAGCATGATTACCAGACAAAGCTTAATCATATCATTGATTTTCTGAAAAAAGGATGTAAAGTAAAGGTTTCTGTCTTTTTTCGCGGAAGAGAAATGGCGCATAAAGATATTGGCCGTGACCTTATGGACCGGGTTCTGAATGACCTTGGTGATATGGCCAGCGTGGATACGCCGCCCCGGTCTATGGGGCGAAATATCTTGATGTACATCACTCCCGGTGAAAAAGCCAAGCAGAAATAAAACAGCCGATTTTTTAATGAATGTTTGAGTTTAAGGACTGCTTTACATTATGCCGAAAATGAAAACACGAAAAGCCGCTGCCAAGCGGCTGAAGAAGACAGGTACAGGTAAGTTTCGTCGCTACCACGCGGGCGGACGACACTTGTTAACGAAAAAATCAAGCAAACGTAAACGTCGTTTGCGCAGCGATGCTGAAGTTCACTCATCGGATGCCAAACGCATTAAGCGTGTCCTCCCCTACGGATAACGCAAAACTTGGAATCATTGCTTAAACGGGAATCTGAAAAATGCCACGTGCAAAAAGTTCTGTTGCTTCAAAACAGCGTCGTAAGAAAGTACTCAAGGCGGCCAAGGGATTTCGCTCCAGTCGCGGGACTCTGATACGTCAGGCGTATAACGCCGTTGACCGCGCCAATGCTATGGCCTATTCAGGTCGCAAGCAGAAAAAACGGCAGTATCGCCGTCTTTGGAATGCGCGTATTAACGCGGCGTGTCGTAATCTCGGGATAAACTATAGCACTTTCATGTATGGTCTTCGACAAGCCGGTGTCGAGTTAAACCGAAAGGTCCTTTCGAACATGGCCATTGAAGATCCGGAGGCTTTTGCCGAGTTGGTGGAAACCGCAAAAAAACAGGCGGCCTGAAGCTGGCGATTTATAAAGATTGAAGCGCGGTTTTAAAACCGCGCTTTTTTTTTGGGCCAATTGGCGAACGCGTGAGTTTGAAAAGGGACGGCTGGCCGGTTATTTTGAATGTAGAAGAAAAGGCAGTCACGTTCTATTATGACTATTTCGCTTAAAACTTTGGCATACGCAATAGCTTCAGCCTTGATATCTATAGTTCTGCACCTGTTGCTATTGGCTATGGCAGACCGGATTCAAATAGGTGGCCTTCCCCCCTTGAACGACTCGGGAAAAGCGCACCCGCAACGCCTGCAGGTAAAATCAGTTGATCTCGAACAGCGAACCTCCGGTAGCGGTCAAGCCGGCGATAGCGAATCGATTGCCACAGACCTAGCTGAAGAACTTGCCGAAAGCTTAAAAGATAAAGAAGACATCACCCCATTTCTCCAGACGGAGAGTCTGCAGTTAAGCCGTCCGCCAAAAGCGCAAATTACCGGGCTGGGGCGCAATGTTTCCCTCCCGGAAGCGGATGTCCAAGAACCCGCAAGCATGCCGGCAGGTGCCCCCGGACCTGAAATCCTAGAAATAATGCCCGAAGATATTACCCCGTCCCACCAACTTTCCGGGCGCCCCCGGGTTCCGGATGTTCCCAGAGCCAAGTTGGGGAACAGATTGTTGCCCGGCGTTACTGACGATACCGGCGAAGGTGACCGGGGGGGCACAGGTCTCAGCATGCGACTGTCGCCTCCCCCTATTTCGTCGCCGGTGGAAGATTTGCCGGAAATGAAGCCTTCTGGAGGGCAAACCGCCTCCGACAGTGGCCAGTCTGAACATGCGTCTGAAACCGATCTCCCCCCGCTGGACGAAGGAATCGTTGAACCGGAAGGTGCGGTAGCCGAATCCGCGACTGAACCGGAAGCCATAGACCGTCTGGTCAATGCCGAACTCACAATATACGATCCCCCGGAAGAGAAAACAGCTTATTTCAGGTTGGACTTGACGCCGAATCCTCGCAGTGAAAAATTGCGGGCTATCCCCAAAGATGTACTATTTCTGATTGACTGTTCCACCAGCATAGAGCCGGCAAAACTGGAAATTTTCAAGGATACAGTCGGTGATACTCTAAATTATCTCAACCCCGCCGACCGCTTTAATGTCGTTTCATTCAGGGTGGCACCGCATAACCTTTTTGATACCTATGTTCAGGTGAGACCGGAAAAACTTCGCAAAGCACGTAAATACGTCAAACGACTGTATCGGCAGGGGCTTACGGACGTCTATGCCGCCCTGGCACCTTTTGTCGACAGCGAAAGCCGTAACACAGACCGGCCGCTCACGGTCTTTGTTTTTACGGATGGGCAATCCACTGTGGACGATAAACTCGACAATGAAACGCTTTTGCGTAAAATAGATGCAACCAACCGTGAGCAGATTTCCATCTACTCTTCAAGTTGCGGCAAAAAAACCAACCGTTTTCTACTCGATCTGCTGGCCTATACAAACCGGGGGCGCCCCCTGCACCGCGAAAAGCTCGCCGACTTTCAAGGCGCGATTACGGGATACATACGCTCACACACTGATATAATTGTCTCCGATATTTTATATTCGGCTACCGGCAATATTGAGGATGAAATGTATCCGCGGCAATTACCACTGATGTACAGAGGCGAAACAATGTCTATTTACGGGCGCTGGCCCAAAAACGCAGATGAAATCGGCATCCAGCTCATAGGACAAAGCGCCCGAAACGAGCCACTCGATTACGTCTATAATATGTCACGCGTTAACGCAGAACGCGGTACACCGCGTATAAAACGCGGCTGGATCAGCCAAAAGATCTTTTATCTGATCGCGGAAAAGACTCTTAACCCTTCACCGGAACTTGAAAGGCAGTTGCAAGCCATGCTGGCGAAATACAACCTTGCAACCCCTTATTCCAATTAGGGAGCCAAGTCCGCCTGCGACTACAAATACTTCACACTTCACAGCGTGACTCATGGCCAATAATAATTATGTTCATTCAGGGAATTTGTATGCTCGTAAGAAGTTGCTCGACTGTATTCGCAGTTTCTTTGATGAACGCGACTATCTGGAAGTTGATACGCCCTTGGCTGTCCGGGCTCCTGCATTGGAAGACTACATTGAGGCACCCTCGGTTGGTGAGCGCTACCTACGGACTTCTCCCGAATTGCATATGAAACGCCTCCTAGGCACTGGCCTAGAGGGCATCTATCAACTCGGCCCGTGTTTTCGCCAAGGGGAAATGGGAAAACGACATCTGCCGGAGTTCACTATGCTTGAATGGTATCGTACCGGGGCCGACTGCTACGGCATACTTGAGGAAACTGTCGAATTGCTTAACTATTGTGCCGCGGGCCTCGGAAAATCAGGAGAAATAGTCTATCAAGCTAAAAATGTGTCACTCAGCGAGGAATGGGAGACCATGACCGTTGATCAAGCGTTTTCCCGTTTCGCGCATACCGGTGAATCAGTCGACGAGCTTCTGAAGAACGGTAAGTTTGAGATCACTCTCACGGAAAAAGTAGAACCCTGTCTTGGACAAACCCGACCGACGGTCTTATGCAATTTTCCTGCCAGCCTGAGTAGTCTGGCTCGGCAATGTCCGGATAACCCCGAGCGCGTCGAACGCTGGGAGCTCTTTATCGCAGGCATGGAAATCGCCAATGCCTATACCGAGCTCACTGATTACCGCGAGCAACTGCGCCGCTTCCAAGCCACTCGCGAATTACGTAAAGCAGCAGGGCGTAAAATATACCCAAATGACAATGAATACTTGCAGCTACTCAAGCGCAACGATTTGCCCGAATGCGGCGGCATAGCCCTAGGGGTCGACCGCCTGCTGATGCTCCTCACCGATGCCCCGACAATCCAGCAAGTAGTCCCTTTCGCCACTGAAATGTAAGCCCTCTGTTTTCTCCCGCGGCGAGTTTATCATGGACAAAACAATATTACAGAATCAGCCTTTTGTCATTATCCCTACCATAGCAGTTTTCGTTGTCGGTACTTTAGCCCGAACATTGCATGAAAAATGAGATTATGCGGGATATGTATATGAATACCAAAGGCTTATGCCGCTTGTTATAAAGTCACACTTTGTAACCCAGTGCATAATCTCATTTTTCACCCGGAGGGCGAAGCAACAGCATCACATCCGCCTACGCTTGGGCAGCTTCGGCGGATAAATCTGACTGCAATACTGTTGCTTCGTGCAAAAAGCGGGTTAGACTGCCGGTTTGCAAAGCCGAGGGGACGTTTCTATATTACCAAACATGGTCAATAACCGACAAACCGGTTAAGTGTCTGTCTGCGCGGGTGTAGCATAGTGGTAATGCGCCAGCTTCCCAAGCTGGTGACGAGGGTTCGATTCCCTTCACCCGCTCCACCTAATACCCTTATCCCGCAAGCACTTACGTCTATAATGCTCAGTTCTGTGAATTTGCTTTCTGTACATTATCGTCCCTTGCTTTCGTTTCTGCGGTGCTTGACGGCGATGGCAATCTCGTGGTGAACAAGCCGGTCAAGCAATGCGTCACATACTTCCGTGGATTCCCGGGCACCGATTTCAAAGTCCAGCATGACCGTGGGGCCGTCCAGTGTAATGCCGAGGGGCATATATGACAGGATGTAGTATGGAAGACGCGGCCGTGCATGCTATAGTACTATGAATTTGTATAAGCCTCGGAGCCGAGACAGTTGCGAGTGAGAAAATGAAAAAAAAGCAAGAGACAAACATATGAGTATTACGGCAGAAGAACGATTGCAATGGTGGCATGAAGCCCGGTTCGGTATGTTCATCCACTGGGGGCTTTATGCCCTGCCGGCCGGTGAATGGGAGGGCAAGAAAACTCCCAGCATCGGTGAGTGGATTATGCGGGACCTGAAGATTCCCATTGCGGAGTATGAAAAACTGGCCGAAGATTTCAACCCGGTCAAGTTTGATGCCGATGAGTGGGCGGAACTGGCGCAACAGGCGGGAATGAAATACCTGGTGATTACCGCGAAACACCACGACGGCTTCTGCATGTTTGATTCCCCCAGCAACCCTTATAATATCGTCAAGCAAACCCCGTTCGGCCGCGACCCGATGAAGGAACTGGCGGCCGCCTGTAATAAGCGCGGTATTAAGATGTGCTTTTACTACTCACAGGCCCAGGACTGGCACGCCCCGGGCGGTGCCGGCCACTGGGATGAAGAAGGTACCGGTGATGAGTGGCTCAGTTATGCGCGCCCTCCAGAAGATTTTCAGAAATACCTGGATGACGTGGTCAAGCCGAACCTGCGCGAGCTGCTCACAAATTACGGGCCGATCGGTTTAATCTGGTTCGACACGCCGGTCGCCATCACCCCGGAACAAAGCGCCTCGCTCCGCGATCTGGTCCACGAACTGCAGCCGGAATGCCTGGTAAGCGGCCGGGTGGGGCACGGCGTCGGCGATTATGGGAGTCTGGGCGATAACGAGCATCCCAAAGGCCGGGTTGAGGGTGCCTGGGAAACACCGGCAACACTTAATGACACTTGGGGTTATAAGGCCGACGACCATAATTGGAAGCCAGTGGACTATCTTTTGGAACTGCTGGTCAACTGCGCTTCGAAGGGGGTTAATTATCTGCTGAATGTGGGGCCGACTGCCGAAGGCGTGATCCCGCAACCCAGCGTTGACCGGCTGAAGGAAATCGGGGCATGGCTGGATCGTAACGGCGAAGCCATTTACGGCACAACCGCGAGCCCGTTCCCCGTCGATCAGGATTGGGGGCGAATTACCTATAAAGACAATATGCTCTATCTGCTCGTCAAGGAATGGCCTGAATTTACTGATATTCGCTTGCCCGGCCTTCGCAATGAGGTTCAAAATGTCCGCGTAATTGGCGACCTTGACGCCGATATTATTGTCCGGCGGGAAGATGATTTTGTGGCCATTACGCTACCGCCTTATGCCCCCGAGGAAATCATTTCGGTGGTGGCGGTCGAATTGGACGGAGAACCGGATGTCGAACAGATTATAATTCAGGAGGATAATGCCGAGATCAATCTGCCCGTGCATGTGGCCGAAATTAAGGGTGACATGACCGTCAAGCGCGCGGGGGTTATCGCGGGCTGGACAACGCCGGAAAACAGCGCCTCCTGGACGTTCCGTGTCCAGACCCCCGATGACTATGAAGTTGCCGCTGTTGTCAAGGTCAACCGGAACCGGTTGCATCTGTACGGCTATCCGGATCTGCAGGTCAATTTCGGCAAAAACAAGCTGACCGCTCCGATCGATTACAGTGGTCTGGACTTGACAGAGGATGCCAAGGTCTATCAGTACGTTCGAACCATAATGGGAAAAATAAAGATCGAACAAGCCGGAGATTACACTCTGACCTTGACTGCCGACAATCTAGATCCTAATGCAGAACGGGGCCTGGCCCTGGTTGCTGTTGAATTGCATCCGGTGAAGTCGGCAGAAAGAATAAATCCATGAGATTATCGAACTTCGGAAAACGCTATGCCGGCAAGATCGGGATCAGCGAGTTAATGGATGACCTGGGAAATGCTTTATCGGGGGAACGCCCCATGCTGATGCTCGGCGGCGGCAACCCGAGCCATATCCCCGGGGTCCAGGAACTGTTCCGGACGCGGATGGAACACATTATGGAAAAACCGGGGGAATTCGAGCGGGTGATCGGTGATTACGACACGCCGCAGGGTGACAAGGTTTTTGTTGAAGCCCTGGCTGAACTCTTTAAAAATGAGTTTGGATGGGATATCGGCCCGCAGAATATCGCTCTGACCAACGGTAGTCAGAACAGCTTCTTTTTACTGTTCAATATCTTCGCCGGCCGTTTTGATGACAACCGCTTGAAACGGGTACTGCTGCCGCTGGCACCGGAATATATCGGTTATGCGGACGTCGGCCTAGAAGCAGATTTCTTCCGCGCGAGCCGCCCGGATATCACCCGGCTTAGCGACCATATGTTTAAATATCACGTTGATTTCGATCGTGTCGCTATGACGGACGATATCGGGGCGGTCTGTGTATCCCGCCCTACCAACCCCACCGGGAATGTGTTGACCGATGCGGAAGTAGCGACTCTCAGCAGGTTGACCGAAGACGCGAATGTGCCGTTGATTATCGACAATGCCTACGGCACGCCGTTTCCGAACATTATCTACGAGGACGTAAAACCGGTCTGGAATCCCAATACTGTGGTCTGTATGAGTCTTTCCAAGCTCGGCCTGCCGGGCCTGCGAACCGGAATCGTAGTTGCCGATGAGGAGATCATTCGCGTAGTGTCGCGGATGACAGCCGTTTTCAGCCTGGCGCCCGGCAGCATGGGGGCGGCGGTTGCCCTCGATATGGTGCGCAGCGGTGAAATTACCCGTATTAGCCGCGACCTCATTCGGCCGTATTATAAGCAAAAAGCCGAACACGCAGTGGCCCACCTGATGAGTGAGATGGATGACCTCCCCATTGCCGTGCACAAGCCCGAGGGCGCCCTTTTCCTGTGGCTCTGGTTCGAAGGACTGCCGATCTCAAGCACTGAACTCTACGAACGACTCAAAGCTCGCGGCGTCCTGGTTGTCCCCGGCCGTTATTTTTTCCCGGGACTGGAACATGACGACTGGCCGCATCGCCATGAGTGTATCCGCGTGACCTATGCTCAGGATGATGCGGTCGTCGAGCAGGGATTATCGATCATCGTCGAGGAAATCGGCAAGATCTATTCCGGACAGGGCAAAAAACAAAGGACATAAGCACTGATGCCGCAAAATAAACCTAATATCCTCTTTGTGTTCGCTGACCAGTGGCGTCGGCAGGCTTTTGGCTACGCCGGCGATCCGAATGTTAAAACCCCGAATATCGACCGCTTTGCCCGGGCAAGCTTGAATTTCGAAAAGGCCGTCTCAGGGTGTCCGGTATGTACGCCCTATCGCGCTTCATTGATGACCGGAGTTTATCCAAACGTCCACAAACTAATGGTCAACGACCAGTGCCTGTGGCAACGATATGATGGTCCCTTTCTGGGTGAATGCCTGCGGCATGGCGGCTATCATACGGCGTATATCGGCAAATGGCATCTCGACGGCAAAGGTCGCAATGCGTTTGTGCCGCCGGAGCGCCGTCTGGGGTTTGAGTGGTGGAAAGGATTTGAATGTACGCATGACTACAACAATTCCCACTATTATTTCGGCGATGATCCGCGTCCGCACAGGTGGGAGGGATACGATGCCGATGCCCAGACCGATGAAGCCTGCCGGTATCTGCGGGAAGAAGTCGATGCAAACCAGCCGTTCGCACTTTTCCTGTCCTGGGGACCGCCTCACGATCCGTTTGACACGGCTCCGGAACAATTTCAAGCGATGTACGACCCCGAAAAGATCGAACTTCCGCCAAATGTTCCGGAAGAGGCGGTTGACCAGGCACGCCGGGAATTGGCTGGCTATTATGCGCACTGCAGTGCGCTCGACGCTGCTTTCGGCCGCCTGATGGAGACGCTTGCCGCGACCGGGCTGGACAAAGATACGATCGTTGTTTTTACTTCCGATCATGGCGACATGCTGGGCAGTCACGGGATGGCAAGAAAGCAGAAGCCGTGGGCGGAGTCGGTGCGCGTGCCCTTCCTAGTACGGCATCCGCAGGTGAACCAGCCGCGAACCGACAGTACACCCGTCGATGCGCCGGACCTCATGCCGACGCTGCTGTCGCTGACCGGACTGCCTGTTCCCGACAGGGTGCAGGGTACGGATTTCAGCATGACCATACTCGATCACAAAGCTTCCGGTATTGACAGTGCTTTGCTGGCCCTTTACTTGCCGTTTCATGAATGGCGCTATGATAACGGCGGTCGCGAGTACCGCGGTCTGTACAATGACCGGTACACTTACGTTCGGAGCCTAGACGGTCCCTGGTTGCTCTACGACAATCAGGCTGATCCGGCCCAGCAGTATAATTTGATCGAGGATCCCGGTTATGCTGAGCTTATTATGCAGATGGACGCAAGGCTGAGCGTTCAGTTGGAAGAAGTCGGCGACGACTTTGCCCCCGGTCCGGAAATTGTGAAACGCGAGGGATACTCACGGACAAACGATGGCGAGATCGCCATTATGCCGTCGGAGCTTCCGGAACCGTATTGAATCGGCTCGCGGCGAAAAGATTTCCGGGACCGCATTCATGCCGTTGTAAACCTTGGCAAAAGTTACCCGCGCAAAATATTGCAAGACCTTTCCCTGTAGCTTTATAATGGCGGAAAAAGATACTGGTTTGGCAATATTCGGTATTGCTTCTGCGCTGAAACGTTATAAGGTAAAAGTACGGAATTTTAGGTGCTGAAACTCTCGACGTCTGAAAACGAACTGCATAATGTCAGAATAATAACAAGGAAATAAACTATGCCCGATATCAATAATCAAGTATGCTTCGACCCCGGAGTTAAGGGGATCGATCCAGCTAAAGTACACCAGATAAAATTGTCCAGCGGCCGCATGATGCCGGCTGCCGCTTTCGGGACGTTTCACTCGGACTGGGCCCAGGATTACATGAAGGATGCCACAGTCGAGGCCATTCGCTTGGGGTGGCGTCACCTCGATACGGCCCGGGCTTATGAAAATGAAGCGGACGTCGGCGAAGCGATCGCCGAGGCGATTCGCAAAGGTTATATTTCATCGGCCGATGAACTTTATATAACCGGCAAACTCTGGAATGGCCACATGTCCCCGCAAGATGTGGCACCGGCGCTGGACGAGACGTTGCAGGCCCTGGGGGTTGACCACATCGACTGTTATTTGAATCACTGGCCCTGGCCGAATGTGCACACCCCGGGGTGTACGGGGGAACATCGCAATCCGGATGCCGTACCCTATATTCACGAGGATTTCCTGGAGACCTGGGCTGAGATAGTCAAGCTCAAGGAGGCCGGCAAGGTTGTTGATATCGGCACTTCCAACCACACGCGGGCCACTATGGAGCTGTTGCTTCGCGACGTGGCCCGGGACGAGCGGCCGGTCGTCAACCAGATGGAGATGCATCCGCTTTTCCAGCAGGCCGATTTGCGCAGTTATTTTGAATCAGAAGGTATCACCTGCACAGGCTATATGTCTTTAGGATCACCGAATCGTCCGGCTAGGGACACGTTCAAGGAGCATCGGGCCGACATGCAGGACCCGGTGATCCAGCAGATTGCCCGTGAACTGGGCGTGGCACCCCCCCGGGTCTGCCTGAGCTGGGCGGTGCAGCGAATGAATAAAAGCGGCGGGTTTGTGGCCATGGCCACACGCTCGGACTGGATGGTGGATAACCTCAATTGCGCGGTTGATGACCTGCTTTCACCGGAACAACTGCTGCGCATTTCCGGGGACGGTACACCCGAAAACCCCGGCATTGACGCCAACAACCGTTTGATCTGGGGGCAGGTCTTTCTCTGGCCGGAAGCCGAAGGCGACTGGCGAATTCTCTGGAACGACAGCCAGGTATTTGAAACTCGGGAAGCTTACCGGGAGTTTAAGGAAGCCTTCAAAGTTTTCAAAGAGGTCAAAGAACGCACAACGTATGACGGTGATAAATAATTTGCGCCGGCAGTTGGAATAAACTGACCATCTTTCGATATATAAAAATGTTGGGAACTGAAAAAGGAACACGAAAATGACTAAAATGCGACAAGCAGTGATGCCGGAACCCGGCAGGATAGAGATCGGTGAAGCGGAAAAACCAACCCCCCGTGAAGGCGAGATTCTTTTGCGTGTCAAGCGCATAGGGGTGTGCGGCACGGACCTTCATGTCTGGCACGGTAAACATCCGTTTACTCCCTATCCGGTGGTCCAGGGGCACGAGTTTTCGGGCGAGGTTGTGGCCTTGGGGCCGGGAGTAACCAAGGTCCAAGTCGGCGATCGGGCTACGGCTGCACCGCAGCAGGCCTGCGGGAAGTGCAATCCCTGTAAGCGCGGCGATTACCATATTTGTGAGAACCTCAAGGTCCGCGGCTTTCAGGCTCCCGGTTGCGCTCAGGATTTCTTTGTGGTGCCGGAGGAGCGTATTGTGCCGTTTGCCGAAACACTTACGTATGATCAGGGGGCGTTGATCGAACCCGCCGCCGTGGCCGCGCACTCGACCGGGCGAGCTCCGGATCTCAAGGGGAAAAATGTGGCGGTGTTCGGCGCCGGTACAATCGGCAATCTCGTAGCTCAGGCGGCACGCTGTCGCGGCGCTAAAAAAGTTTTAATCACCGATCTCAGTGATTTCCGGTTGCAAAAGGCCGAGGATGCCGGGGTGGATGTTACCTGCAATGTCAGCCGGGAATCGTTTCCGGACACCGTGAAAGAGGCCTTCGGCGATGAAGGATTCGATGTCGCCTTTGAGGCCGTTGGGGTTGAGGCTTCCCTCGATGACGCGGTGCAGAATATCCAGAAAGGCGGCGACATAGTTGTCCTCGGGGTTTTCGGCGACCGGCCGCGTGTTGATATGTCGGTGGTCGGTGACCGCGAGCTCAGTTTGATCGGCACTCTGATGTACCAGCAGGCTGACTATAAACAGGCTGTTGACTGGATCGCCGCCGGCGACATGATCACCCAGCCTCTGGTTACCAAGCATTTTCCGTTCGAACAGTATGAAGACGCCTACCGCTTTATCGAAGAACAAAGCGACAAGACGCTGAAAGTTGTGATTGATTTGTGAGTAAAGCCGATACACACGAAATTCCGGTCCGCGACCCGCGCTGCCGCTACTGGGTTCAGTCGACCAGGAAAGAACTTGAAGGCAAACTCGGCACCACGTTTTCACTGTCCAACGGTATGTTGGGCCTTCGCGGTGCGCATGAAGAATGTCCGGACTGGGGGCGGCCTGAATTTTACGTCGCCGGTACGTATGCTGCCGGGCCGCCTGCCTTGCTCGGTTTCCATGACCCCGATCATATTCTCACCCATCCCGATCGCATTACCGATGACGCATTGACCAACCTTGGGGAAGACGCGATTCAGACTCTGCCTAATCTGCCGTTTCCGATCGGCTTGAAACTGGCTGTCGCGGAAACGACTTTTTCGTTTGATTCTCACAAAATTCTCAGTGCCGAAAGGTTGCTGGAGATGGACAATTCTATGCTGCGGCGAACTTTGGTTTTCCGGGATGAAGATAACCGGCGGACCCGGGTTGACTCGTGCCGTTTTGTGAGCATGGCCGATCCCAACCTGATATGTTTGCAAGCGCGTGTCCGTCGGCTTAATCACGATGCACCTGTCGAAATACACGGTTTTCTACACGAGGAGGTCAGTAACACTAACGGGGTCCAATTGTGGCATCCCGGCAAACGCCTGGAAGAATCCGGTATCCGCGGGTTGGAATGCGTGACCCGCGGCACAGATATTGCCATTGCCGTTGTTCAGTGTGAGCACCTGATAAACCACGACGAAGAGATCGCTATCGAGCTTTTTGCCGTGGCGGGAGATATGCCGCTCGCCGACGCCCGACGCCGGGCCGAGGCCGCCCGTGACAGTGGCTTTGACGCTTGTGCCGCGGCGCATCAGGAGAGTTATCACCACGAAATGCGGGGGGGGAGAGTGGAGATTGACGGCAACCCTTCCACTGTCCAGGGCTTTAATTTCGGGCAGTTGCATTTGCATACGGCATTAGGAGCTGTGGCTGACAAGGCCGGGTTGCCGATTAAGGGGCTCACCGGGCACGGCTATCGGTTTCTGACCTTCTGGGATATGGATTTCCACATGTTTCCTTATTATCTGTTGACCAAGCCCCGGCAGGCGCGGCAGTTACTGGAATACCGCTACCATCAGCTTCCGCAGTATCGGGACAATGCCCGGCGCTGGGGTGCCGAAGGCGCTCAGGTGCCCTGGGAAACCGGAGCACGAGGTGAGGAAGAAACGGCGCCCTGGCTCTGCCTCCAGGAGCGCGAAATTCATATGATCGAGCGCCAGCCCCATCGCGCCCCAGTAGAAGATACCACCCGTCAGGCCAAAACGTCCCAGAAAGCCCTCCTCGTATTCTCCGGCCTGGAGTCGGCTGACGATGTTCAGGATGATGCCCAGGCTGATGAGCGTGATGCCGAGGCCAACGGCAAGGGCCATGTAGCGCATGACTTCAGCAGCGGCTCCGGCGTTTCCTCCCTCTGCGCTGAGGTTGATGGGATGGATCGCCAATGTGACGGGCCAGCCCAGTTCATGGAGGGAGAACCCGAAGACACTGCCCTGGAAAAAGATGCCGAAAAGGGCGGCTGAACCCCCGGCAGCGGCGATCACATATCCCACGCGTTTCATCTTATCCTGTTGGCTCAGTCGGCGCATGGTCATGCCGGCCAGTACCAGACACAGGCCGTGGCCGAGATCTCCGAACATAACCCCGAACATCAGCAGAAAATTGATGGCGAACATAAGGGTCGGCTCGATTTCCTGGTAGCCGGCCACCCCAAAACCCTGCACCAGCATCTGAAATGGCCCCAGAAAGTCGGGCAGTTTGCAGTAGGAGGGAACCTCGCCGCCCTGAATTTCTTGCTCCGTGGCGGCGCGCGATTCCACCATACCGGTGCCATCCGTGACCTCATTCACCGTGTCGTGCAGATCCTCAAGCTGGCTTTTGGGGCACCAGCCGTTGATAACGACCGTGGCCCAGGTGGAGCCGTAATTCTGTGTGGCCCGGCTGATTTGTAGCTCCCGCACTACCTTCTTATACGCTGCTTCAAACTCATCACCGTGCGCACGGCCGATCTGCAGGAGGGGCTCCTGCAGGTCCTCTATTTTTTCAGTCACTTTCTCATGTCGTTTTTTGGCCTGATCGTAGATGGATGCCGGGGATGCGTCGTAATCGGTCGGCAGGGCCTCTTCCTCGAACTGATGTTCCTCCAGGATGGTTCCCAGGGCGAACCGGCTGCGGCGACTGCTCAACGCGAGGACCCGCTGGAGCGGGGCACCCTCTGATTCCCGGGTGGGGCCCAGGGGGACGAGTATAGCGTCTTTCGGAAGTTCGGATCGGGCCGCCGGAATCTGTTTTGCCGGCATATCGCCCGCACGGACGTGGAGGAAACTGGTCTCCGCCAGATCGTCGGGGGCGACCTGCAGATCGCGGTAAGGTAC
>JAWOEV010000160.1:0-11747 GCA_046482565.1 Lentisphaeria bacterium
CCGTGAGATGCAGGGTCAGCGCGAGCGTCTTGAAGCGCTGCGGGACGAGAAAGGCACCTACGTAAGCCCGTTCGATCTGTAAAGATCAGCGGAGTGTATAATGTCTCCGAAAAACACCAAAGCCCCCGGCTTGCCAGCAAGCCGGGGGCTTTTTTTGGTGCGCCCGGCCGGGCGCACTCACTTGAGGGTTCAAGTCCCTTACACACCCGACAGGGGGAAGTGTTAGCCGAGCGGCAACTGCGTGATCGCGAGGTCTCGTGGGAAGGAAGCCGAAGGCAAAGCGCTGGCCCGACGCACAGGAATACCATGAGGCCACATGCACGGATGAGAGGTCCAATATCCGCCAAAGTCCAATACCTGTACGGAGTTGCATGCGGTAGATGGTGCGGGCATAAGCGTGGAGGTGAGTGCGCATTACCCGGGGAGATCTGCGTCCCGCTGATGAGGACACCTGCTGCCGGCAGAGGTAACTGCCTGATCAAATCCGGAAGGGCGAGCAGGAGAAGTCAGAACCGCCATGGGTGACCATGATGGAGGAACGCAGAAGTCAGCAACGAGCATAGTAGCCCATGCGATCTTGGGCGAAGGCTCAAACCGATGGTTGAGCAGGATGAACCGAGACATGAAATCAGCAAGAGCAGCAGAAGCCGGTGGCGAGACCCACCCGGGCCTGCCCCGAGAGTACCGGACGGAATCCGGGAGGGTAGGGGTGGGTGCGGCAAACTGTTCATCGTCTCAGGACAATCCCCTGCCTGCAACCGACAGCATGATGGAGCTGGTGGTCGCACGGGACAACATGACTCGGGCTCGGCAGCGCGTCTGTGCCAACAAGGGTGCACCCGGCATTGACGGACGCACGACCGAGGACCTGAAAACGTTGTCGCGCGAACACTGGTCTCTGATCCGAAACAAGCTTCTCAGCGGCACGTACCGTCCCGATCCGGTCAAACGGGTAGAGATACCCAAACCGAACGGCGGGACACGGCTGCTGGGAATCCCGACCGTGATGGACCGCCTCATTCAGCAGGCGATCTGTCAGATCCTCACTCCTGTCTTCGACCCCTTGTTCTCGGACCACAGCTACGGCTTCCGCCCCGGTCGCAGTGCCCGGCAGGCTGTCCTGTCGGCGCAACGCTTCCAGCGGGATGGCCGCCGCTTCGTGGTCGACATGGACCTGAAGGCCTTCTTCGACGAAGTCAACCACGACATTTTGATGGGGCTGATTCGTCGGCGCATCTCTGATGCGGCCCTCTTGAAGGTCATCCGCGGTTACCTGAACGCGGGAATCCTGACCGGAGGCGTCGTCCAGGTACCGGAGAAAGGGACGCCCCAGGGTGGTCCGCTTTCCCCGCTACTGTCCAACATCCTGTTGAACGAGTTGGACCGGGAGCTGGAACGACGCGGCCACTGCTTCTGCCGCTACGCCGATGACTGCAATATCTACGTGCGCACGCGCCGCTCCGGCGAACGCGTCCTGCACAGTATCGCTGCGTTCATCGAACAACGGCTGAAGCTGAAGGTGAACTGGGAGAAAAGCGCCGTTGCCCGACCGGGGTCGCGCAAGTTCCTGGGCTTCACTTTTATCGGCCCCCGGGGGATCATCCGCCCCAGTCAACAAGCCCGCGACCGCTTCAAACAGCGGGTCCGCGAACTGTGTCGCCGGGGGCGCGGTCGGAAGATGGAGTGGTTCATCCGCTACGATCTCAACCCATTTCTGCGAGGCTGGTTCAACTACTACCGGACCTCGGAGCAAATGAAGAGCTTCTGTGCAACGATGGACGAATGGATACGCCATCGCCTTCGGAACATCGTCTGGCGGCAATGGAAACGGCCTTGGACCCGCCGCTGCAACCTGATGGCTCTCGGCCTTGACGAGGAGCGAGCAGTCCGCTCGGCGTTCAACAAACGCGGCCCATGGTTCAACTCCGGTGCCAGCCACACGAACGAGGCCTTGCCCCTGCGGTACTTCGACCAACTGGGGCTGTTCAGCCTTCTTCATCACTGGACAAAGCAGAACGAATCAACCATAGGAACCGCCGTGGTACGGAACCGTACGCCCGGTGGTGTGAGAGAAGGGTGAGTTGTCTCACCCTTCTACTCGATTGAACGTAGCCGAGGCATCCCTGCCTCGGAGTGTTATGTTACCAATATTGCCGAGTGCTTGCCTCGGCCTGCGGCTACATTAAACGACCTTGGCATTTTTTATAATAACCCCCGAGTCAAGGATGACTCGGCTACATCGAGGGGCTTTAACTCCCGAGGCAAGGATGACTCGGCTACATCGAGGGCGCTTTAACCCCCGAGTCAAGGATGACTCGGCTACAACTATTATTTTTGGCGAAAGGACGAAGGTTGGATGCAAAAAACTGAATATTTGTCTCCAGACTGGAATTCCCTGCAAACGAGTCACGGTGATCACCTGCCGCATTGGCAGTGCGAAAGGGCTGTTTATCACGTTTCATTCAGACTGGCCGATTCTGTGCCTGAGTCGCGTAAGTATGCTTGGCTGGTTGAGCGACAAAATATTCTGGATAATATCGCATACCTGAATCGCGACCCGACAGACCAGGAACGTGAACGTCTTCAGCATCTGTATTCCGAAAAGATAGAGAAGTACCTTGATGCGGGCCATGGGGAATGCTTGCTTGCACGCCCGAAAGCAGGCCGGATAGTGGCCGATGCCTTGGAGTTTTTTATCGGGCAGCGCTATTATCTACACGTTTACTGCGTTATGCCGAACCACGTTCATGTACTACTGGAGCCAGTTCACGATCACGACTTGCGACAAATCGTGCATAGTTGGACTTCATACACTGCAACGCGTATCAATCAAGCCCTTGGACGTAATGGACAGCTTTGGCAGCACGATCCGTACGATCACATTGTCCGCTCAGAGAAAGAGTACCTGTTTCAGCTTGATTATATTTGGCGCAATCCCGGCAACATGAAAACTGGATATATTAGAAAAAGGTTCGATCAGAGCTGAAATCCTCGATCACCTTCCGCCCCCTCGATGTAGCCGCGGCATCCCTGCCTCGGAGCGTTTTTGTTGTGAACGTAGCCGAGGCATCCTTGCCTCGGAGCGTTTTTGTTGTGAACGTAGCCGAGGCATCCTTGCCTCGGAGTGTTGTGTTACCAATATTGCCAAGTGATTGCTTCGGCCTGCGGCTATATTCAACGACCTTGGCAGTTTTTATGATAACCCCCGAGTCAGGGATGACTCGGCTACATCGAGGGCGCTTTAACCCCCGAGTCAGGGATGACTCGGCTACAATGAAGGACGTAACACGATGAATCTTGCATACAAACCGGATTTTGAGGCCGCCCGTGAGCGGTGGGCGACCTTTTGGCGGGGCGAAAGCCCACGCCCGATGCTGCATGCCATCCAGCCGAAAGAAGGCGTCAACCCGGTCCGGCGACCGCGCCCTTACGACTGCGCATTCGGTGAGTTGGACCCGATCATTGATCAGGTGCTGGGCTGGGCCGAGACCCACGAGTTCCTCGGGGATGCCATTCCGTCGTTCATGATTACCTTTGCCCCGGATCACTTTGCGGCTCTGCTCGGGGCCGAAATCGAGTGCAGCGAGGAAAGCGGAACTAATTGGGTCGAGCCCTGCCTGACCAGTCTGGATGACGCCGAGATCAAATTCCGGCCGGACGGGCGCTGGTGGCAGCGGACGGCCGAATGCATCGCGCGTTTTCGCGAACGCTGCGACGGCAAACTGATCATCACCGGTACGCATTTACAAGGCAGCCTCGACTGCCTGGTCGCCATGTACGGCACGCAACCGTTACTTCTGGACATGGCGGTCGAACCTGAGAAAGTCCATAACGCTCTCAAGCAAGTCGATGTCGCACTGCACGAGGTGCGCAAAGCCCTGGCTGAGGCGCTGGATGTCGACACCTGGGGCAGCCTGAACCGCTTCGGGATGTATTCCCGGGGGATCATCGACGTACCGCAGTGCGATCTGTCCTGTATGATCAGCCCCGAAATGTTTGAAGCGCTTGAACTGCCTTATCTCACCCGCGAAATTGACAGCACCGATGCCAGTATCTACCATCTGGACGGCCCGGACGCGCTGCAGCATACGGCAAGCCTGTGTTCGATTGATAATCTTGACATGATCCAGTGGATGCCCGGCGAGGGGTATTACGACGAAGACTGGAGTGAACTGAACGCCAAAATTGACGCGCTGGGCAAAGGTCAGATTTTTCAAGGATATTACAACCTCGATCAGGACGATATCCTGCGAATCTGGGACACATACACTTCCCGTAAACTCTTCTTTCACGTAAGCCCGGAGTTATGCGAAGCAGTTCTGCAACAGTTCTGAAAATCTCAGGAAGTAAGACGTAAATGATTGAAAATCATGTCGGCATTGAGGAGTATGAGTCCACCCTGGACAAGCTCATCGCTACCGCGTCACCAAGCCTTAAAGGTCTCATTTTGATGACTCCGTACTTCATCGAACCCAACCGCGACGATGCCATGCGCCTACAGATGGACGCCTCCAGTTCAATCAGGATTCGCTGTGGGTTGGCAACGAGGATAATACCGGAGGATACCAGCCGTTCGGCGACCTCTATGTCGAAATGCCTCACGCCGAATACAGCGCCTATCGGTGCGAGCTGGATGGAGGACATTGATGATCCCGAGGACGATCACCGGCACATCAACCATCTGATCGGACTCTACCCCGGCCGCCAGATCCGTCCGGACACCACCCCGAAGCTGGCCGATGCGGCAAAAGTCAGCGTAGTTGCCCGGCGTGATCACGGCCAAAATCATCCGGCCTGGAGCCGGGTTTGGAAAGCTTGCATGTTTGCCCGCCTGCTGGACGGTGAAGCGGCGTATGGCCAGTTGGCGGATACGCTTGGAACGCATATTTACGGTAACCTGTGGGCGGTTCATCCCCCTTTCCAGATCGAGGCAAACTTTGGATATGCGGCCGGAGTAAACGAAATACTGGTGCAGTCCCGCCTACAGGGGAAAAAATACCTAAACACCCAAATACCCAAACACCAGCAGGGGAAATCCGAAATCACCAGCCCTGACTCCTATCTCATCCACCTCCTGCCAGCGTTGCCCTGAGGCTTGGGCCGATGGGAGCGTGAACGGTCTGCGGGCGGGTCCGCGGCGGGTTCGAATTGGATATGGAATGGAAAGGCGGTGAACTGACCGAGGCAGTGCTTTACAATGTCGCAAACCACAGCGGTAATTGCTTTATTCGATATGGTGATAAGACCAGAAAGATGAATGTTGCCCGCGGTACCCAAGCGCTGCTCAATCCGTCGCAGGAGGAGAGTTAGAACTTTCCGGATGGCGTCCAGTAAAGAAATATCAATACGGATAATGCATAACTGTAAAACGGAGCAGGCTGATCATGCGATACAATGATATTGAGTTGCACAATGTGTGCGATATCATTGAACAACAGGGGCAAGACGGTTTTCAAATTTCACGTGTGCCCCGGGAAATTCTCAGTGACATCAATGAAAGGGCCCGCAATATGGCCGGCATGAGTACGGGATGCGAAATTCGCGGTATGTTGGCGGCTGGCGGCAAAGCTCGAGTGGTACTCCAAACCCTAGATGATAATGTGACCCCTGCGATAGTCACTGTCTATCATGGTTGTTTTGTTCCTGTGTTGTTGCGTTGCCCTGGGCTTGCCCAGGGCTTCATCGCCCCCTTGGGGGGCGGTGCCAACTCGGCATAAAACCCCGGTTTTTGGCCTTCAACAATGTATCCGGTTTATACCTTTTTCGCCCTAATCTTTCGTCTTAATCTCGTTCCCGGACCCTTTCCGGGTGGGGGCTTCTCAAGCCAATGTCTGCATTAATTCCTTGACGGAGGTTTCCAGCAGGCAGGTGTACTCGTCGGCCGCGCCGTAGTATAGCCGGATACGATCGTCATCTTCCCGGATCAGACCGTTGCTGAACAAAACATTGCTGAAGAACCCATCGGTTTCGTACGCAGCTTCGGGAGTCATGAACGGCTCGGCGCCGCACCGCAGCACTTTCGTTGGATCGTCGAGATCAAGCAGTACAGTGAATAAGCTGTAAATCTGATCGTGCCCCTTGGCGTGATAGACCGCAAGCCAGCCCTCAGGGGTTTTGATCGGGGGGGCACCGCCGCCGATCTTCATTTCTTCCCAAAATGTATCACGCGCCCGCAAAAGACATCGGTGATTGCCCCAGTGTAGCAGGTCGGGTGATTCCGCATGCCAGATTGACGGCTTACCGAAGCCGCTGTTGTTCGGCCGATGCAGGGCATGGTATTTGCCACCGATCTTTTCCGGAAATATGGCAACATCCTTGTTCTCCGGGTGAAAAATCAGGCCGAGGCGGCTGATGGAGCGGAAGTCCTCCGTGGTCGCCAGGGCCGTGGCCCAGCCGTCTGCTGAAACACATGTGTAGTTGATGTAATAAGTGCCGTCTATCGCAACAGCCCGGGCATCTTCCACACCGTAAATTTCAGAGGCAACGGAGGGGAAAATAAAGGGTTCGTCATCCACCGTGAAATTCACGCCGTCACGGCTGCGGGCAAGGCGGATATGGCTTATGGTTGACAGATAATCCCGCCCCCGGTACACCACCCCGCGCGTGTCCTTGAGCTGAACATCGGGATCCCGGCGGCGGACACGGAGAACACCGGGCACGCCTTGCCCGTCCCGGATATTGACGGTCGGCACGGCAATTTCGTCTTCGGAGGCGGCCGGGCAGTCTTCCGCCACGCGCAGGAGAAGTAGAATTTCGTCACCGACGCGGATGGCCCCCGGGTTGAAGGCGCCCCGAACCCGATAACCAGCGGCTGACGGGGGGATCATATCCGGCGTTATAATTGGATTTTGCGAACAGCGTTGCATCAGAAGTCCCCCCCCGGGCAATGGTTCTCGGGACATGACTGCCCGGCGGGTTCGGGGAAATAAACATAGCGCGCTTTGCCGTACGGCGTCTTGACAATTGACTGATAGACTTTTGCATGCTCGCGGGCGATCTTGTTCCAGCCCGCCTCATTATCGATATAATTTTGGATATTACTGCCCAATTCAGCGCGCAGCTTATCATCCCGCAAGAGGCGGACGATGAGCCGCCGGTAGTCGTCATCGTTGTCGTCCGACTCCACCATCAAGCCGCCGCCGCTCCGTTCTAGGGCACGCTCAAAGGCAGGCAGGTGTGACGTGACGACCGGTACTCCTTGGGCAAAACACTGGGCCATCATGCCACTCTGACCACCCACTTCATAAGGCAAGGCCACCACATCAGCGGCCGCAATTATGGTGTCGAATGTATGTTGCGGAAACTGGCCGCGCAGGATGAGGATATTATCGGCGACCGGTGATTCGTTCAGCTTGGTGAAAAGCTCACGCCGGTAGTCATCATACTCGATATTGCGGGTTTTGCCGGCGACCACTAGGACGGCGTTCGGTTCTTCTTTGCAGATTTCCGGGAAAATATCGATGATTTTATGGAAGCCCTTTGAAGGACGAAAGTATCCGCAGAGTAAAATCACCTTCTTGCCTTCCAGGTCAAGCTTGCGTTTGGCGTCCGGGATAGGTTCGATCTCCCGTACACCGTGCTCAATGACATGAATTTTTTGACGGACATTAGTCATTTTCCCGAAGTATCTGAGAAGCGTTTCCCGCTGGAACTCTTCGTGGACGATGATGGCACCGCACTCGTCAATCATATGCTTGAGGATGAGCTGTTCGTATGGTTGCAGTGTTTCGTAAACGGTATGAAGAGTGACCGCTACGGGAAGCCCCGCCATACGATAGCGCAGGATCAAGTCGATTACTTCCACGCCACGTTGCGACCCGTAAAGGCCGTATTCATGCTGGATGTGAACCACGTCGGGGGTCATGCGGGTACTGGTGTTGAAGACATCCCCGGCAAACGAAGTGGCCCCGTGCTGAAACACCGGAAACACGGCATGCCCCTGCGCCCCATACTGGCTGATGACAAATGTTTCATTGCCCATTCTACGCAGCGCCTGATTCAGGTACTGAGTGTAAGTTCCGATACCGCACTCAATTGGCGGATAACTGGAAATAAAACCTATACGCATAATTACTCCTTTAATTTTTTCAGTAATTCATCCAGGTCAACTAACGCGATTCGGGTGGCGTAATCCGCCATTGCGTAGGGCATGACCAGCTTGCGTCCGTGAACTAGAGCACCGCAGGTATAGACGACATTGGGGACATAACCGTCACGCTCATTTTTATCGGGTTCCAGTAACGGTTCGTTAAGCCGGCCGATGACTTTGGTTGGATCTTCGAGGTCCAGCAGTACCGCACCGATACAGTAACGGCGCATGGGGCCGACCCCATGGGTCAGGACCAGCCATCCCTCGGGGGTTTCAATCGGCGAACCGCAGTTGCCGAGCTGGACATATTCCCAGGAGGCCGTGGGTTTCATTATGACGCTGGGATTCTCCCAGAAATGCAGATGATCGGAGAACATGATGAAAATATTCTCGCCGTCCTGTCGCGAGAGCATGGCGTATTGACCATTTATTTTACGCGGGAAAAGCGCCATACCCTTATTCATAACCCCGGAACCGTTCAGAGTGATAAAACGGAAATTCAGAAAGTCTTCCGTCTGTAGAAGCTGGGGCAGGAATGTGCGCCCGTCATAGGCGGTATATGTGGCGTAATAAATTGCGGTGCCATCCGGATTTTGGAACTTGACAAAGCGGGCATCTTCAAGAGCCTTGCGGTTATGGCTCATGCGGGGAAAGATGACTCGGTCAGAGATGGGCCGGGCCCCGGCAAATTTAATTTCGTAATTCTGTTCAGCGAGAATGCGCATTACCTGCAGGGTATCGACGCGATCCGCGCCAAAACGCATGATCGCGGTTTCAGCTTGGGCTATCTGCTGCTTTAAATCAGCTAGGGTGAAGACCTCGGCAAGATTTTTCAGTACGTCCGCGGTGATGTCATTGTCGTAACCCATTTCATACAGTTTGGCGGCGAAGACCGGTTTATCATAGGTTGGATTCTGGACCACTTCAGGATCAGTGACCACGCCCCCCGGGGATTCCATAGAAATACTTCCGGCAGTATTGATTGTGCCTTCGCGGAAAACAATCGAGGAAACATGTCCCTCCCCGGTAGCTCTCAGGCTCATGATGAAACGCAACACACCTTCATCCGTGCTGCTTTGATCCGGGTGCGGAACAATTGACGGATTAAAAAGGGCCGCGCATTCAAGCGAGTATTCACTGGTGAAATAAGCGCCGATCAGAAGCTGTTGGTCAAGCGAAGGGATGGCATCGGTGAGCAAATACGGCACCACAACTTCGTAGTGACGAAGGAACGCGGCTTCAATGTCTTTGTGGCGCGACTCGAAACGACGGCAGACCATTTCCAAACGTTGCGGTAGCTTGCGCTTGTCAAGACACATGACCCGACCGATTATGCGTTCAATACGATCGCGGGAACCCGGCGAAAAATAGCGGATGAGCACCCGCGTCGGGTCCGGACGCAAAATAACATCTGTACGCTGTACCAACATAAAAAGTTTCCTGCTCCTGTACCAACTGCACAACGCCCGTCGTTATGATCCTGACATCGCTTATACAATAAACAGCCATCTCCGGGAAAAAACAAGGGCTTGCAGGGGCGGAAGTCAGTTGCATAAGGGGATTTGTTATCCTGCAGTATCCTTTCAGTTGAAGGGCAGGGTGTTCTCCTGTTGGCTTCAACTCAGCGGCAATTAAATCTCCTCAATCCGCCTCAGGCGGAGACCTGAAACCTTTTCGCGGACGGTCTAGTTCCGCTCATACCACTTGCTGCCGTGCCGGAGGCTTTCGCTTTGCATTACGGGAGTTATATTACATTATGATCAAAAAGCCTTCATTACCTTTACCGTTCTACCCGTTCAGCGGAATAGCGTTCTTGCTCGGAACGACGCCGCCCTGATTCTGCGGCCCCTTATCTTTCGCCTCGACTCTTTCCCCTGCCGGTCTTCGCGCACAACCCCGTCGCGACGCCGAATATTGAGTAATGAATCAGGACCGTATCAGCTTTGAAAAATATTGCAGAACAAAACAGAAAAATTAATAAAGAAATCGCCCGCCGTCGGACGTTTGCCATTGTCTCGCATCCCGACGCCGGGAAGACCACGCTGACGGAGAAATTTTTACTTTATGGCGGTGCCGTACAACAGGCCGGATCAGTGACGGCGCGCAAGAGCCAGCGGGCTACCGCCTCGGACTGGATGGAGCTGGAGAAGCAGAGGGGGATTTCGGTCAGTTCAACGGTGCTGCAGTTCGATTACCAGGGGTTCCGCATCAACCTGCTTGACACACCCGGGCACCGGGACTTTTCCGAGGACACCTACCGGGTGCTGACTGCCGTTGACGCTGCCGTTATGGTGATCGATGCGGGCAAAGGCATTGAGGATCAGACCCGAAAGCTTTTCGAGGTCTGCCGGAAGCGCGCGGTCCCCATTTTTACATTTATGAACAAGATGGACCGGCCGGCCCGGGAGCCGCTGGCCCTGATAGACGAATTGGAAAGCGTCCTCGGAATCAACGCCTACCCGATGAACTGGCCGTTGGGAACCGGTTTTGAGTTCAGAGGAATATGGGATCGGACCACCCGCCTGGCACACCTGTACGAACGTACGCCGCGCGGCACCTACCGCGCACCGGTGTCCACCGCGGGGCTGACCGACCCGGCCTTGCGCGACAAGCTGGATCATGCCACCTATGAAACCGTCTGCGAGGAGGTCGAATTGCTGGACGGCGCGGGAGCGAACCTCGATTCCGACGAGATTCGGGCCGGCCGTACTACGCCGGTATATTTCGGCAGCGCCTTGAACAATTTTGGCGTCGAACTGCTGTTGGACGGGTTTCTGAAATACTCGACGGCCCCGATGCCGCGTCGTACGCAGGAAGGTATTGTGGAACCGACGCATCAAGCTTTTTCCGGGTTTGTCTTCAAAATCCAGGCCAACATGGATCCGCGCCACCGGGACCGTATCGCCTTTGTCAGGGTGGTCTCCGGCAGGTTCGAGCGCAATATGAATGTCACCCACGCCCGTACAGGAGACACCATCCGGTTGGGGAGTGCAACCAGCCTGTTCGGCCAAGACCGCGAAACGGTGAATGAAGCCCACCCCGGCGATGTTGTGGGCATCATCGGTAAGTCGAGTTTCGCCATTGGCGATACACTGACCGAGGACGCCGCTATCGACTACCACGAGATTCCCCAGTTCGCCCCCGAGTGCTTCGCTTATCTCGCCAATCCTTCGCCCGCCGATTACAAGCGCTTTCAGAAAGGGTTGAGCCAGCTCCTGCAGGAAGGGGTAGTACAACGCTTCGAATTGCCGGATGCGCTTCAGAAGACCGTCCTGTTGGGCGCGGTCGGTCCGCTTCAGTTTGAAGTTTTTCAGCAGCGGCTGCGGGAGGAGTACGGGGCAGAGTCCAGGATTGAAAACGCTCCCTGGACAATCACCCGCTGGTTGATGCCGGACGTTGATGGTGAGACGGTTTCGCTGCCGCCCAGTGTAAAGATGGCGGTTGACGGTAGCGGTCGTCACGCACTGCTGTTCCCGAGCGCCTGGCACCTTGAGTTCTGCCGCGAAAAGAACCCCGGCATACAACTAGCCCAAGTTTCGCAACTTGGGCTATAAGTCGGCTCCGGGGCGGGCAGCGACGCAAGTTCCAGACGGCCGATTTCTTTATGAACGGCTGCGGGTTCGACCGTCCGCCCGAATTCCCGGCTCAAGCGGGCGGC
>JAWOEV010000189.1:0-8252 GCA_046482565.1 Lentisphaeria bacterium
TCCAGTTTTCCGTATCAGCAAAGTTGTCTTGTCTATTGCCCGGACAAAAGCCCGAGAGGGGCTGCCGCCGCCCCAACCCGAAAGGCTCGTGTCTCTTTCGGCGATCTTTCTTCTTTTCGGCGGAAACCGTTAGCTTACGGCTAGCCCATTCCGCCGAAAAGACAAAAACTCATCCGAAATAAGCACGGGCATGGGTGCGATACCTTTTCGCATGGCGTCTATCTACGCCGCTACCTGATTTTGCGGCCGTTGGCGGCGCTTGCGGGGTTCCGGAAGGTCTGTACGAGGCTTTTGTCGAAGGCATTCCTCACCGAACAAGTCCATGACGGCATGGCGGAATTGCCGGGAGTTGTTGATCTTTACTCCCTCCGGTTTAAGGAACGCGATGTCGCCGGAAGTGCAAATGACGGCCAGAACTAGGTTGGCATCCCCTGGATGTTCTTGACAAAGCGCTTGCAATCGTTGCAAGCTGTCGTCTTCAGTGCTGGCTTGGTAGAGATGTAGGTGAACCTCGCTGGTCAGGGTTTCCGGGGCCGTTTCCATGTGCACAATCCGGTTGGCAATCAGGTTGAACTGTTCGTTGCCATCCCGGTCTGAAAGGGTTCCCTCTATAAAAACAGGTGCTTCCGGGTTAATCAGTTCGCCAAATTCTTCGTAAGTATCGGCAAAGGCCAGAGACTCAATGGAACCGTCGAATCCTTCCAATTCGAGTATTGCCCAGGGGCGTTGGTCCCGTTTTGAGCGTTTCATATCAATGCTCGTGATGATTCCGCCGGTTCGAACCGTGATTTCCTGTCCGCTTTGCAGCAACTGACCGATGCTGTGGGTCTGGAAAATCTCGAGAGTGTCCGCATGTTGCGAGAGCGGGTGGCCGGTTACGTAAAAGCCTAGGAGTTCTTTCTCATAGGCCAGCAGTTCGCTTGCTTCCCATTCCGGCAGGTCGGGGGGGGTGATGGTATTGGGGTTGTCTGTCGGGTTGTTGAGCATGTCGAAAAGAGAGGCCTGACCAGCGTTGCGGTCTTTTACGGTTTCCGATGCCAGACTCAAGGCGTCTTCTACTGAAGCGAAAACTTGGGACCTTTTGTAGCCGAACTTATCTAGAGCACCCGCTTTGCAGAGGTTTTCCAGGATTCGCCGATTGAGTTGCACTCTTTCGCAAAGGTTGAGAAGATCTTTGAAGGGGCCGTCTTCTTTACGTGCGTCGATTATATTTTGGGCCGCCGCTGAGCCTACCCCCTTGATGGCACCTAGTCCAAAACGGATTGTCGGTCCGTCGACCGTGAAGTTAAGTCCGGACGCGTTGATGTCGGGCGGTTGTACCTCAATCTCCATTTCTTTGCATTCCCGCAGCAAGAAAGCCAGTTTGTCAGCATTGCCCAACTCACTGGAGAGTACAGCGGCCATGAAAGCCACCGGATAATTAGCCTTAAGATACGCCGTACGGTAAGAAAGAAAGCCGTAAGCCGCACTGTGTGATTTATTAAATCCGTACTCAGCAAACTTTTTGACTTTCTCCCAAATGGCAAGTGCTGCCTCTTCACTTATGCCGTTTTGCTTACAGCCTTCGACGAACTTGCCGTATTGCTGTTCCATGACCTTTATCTTTTTCTTGCCCATAGCCCGGCGGAGAATGTCCGCCTGGCCAAGCGAGAAACCGGCAACCACCTGTACGACCTGCATAACCTGTTCCTGGTACAGCATGATACCGTAGGTTTCCTCCAGAATCGGCTTCATCTGCGGCACATCATAATCACTCGGCGACTGGCCGGTTTTGCGGGCAATAAATTCATCTAGGAATTGCATGGGGCCAGGCCGGTAGAGGGCAATCAGGGCTATGATATCTTCTATCCGATGCACTCCAAAGCGGCGGCAAAGATCGCGCATACCACCTGATTCCAGCTGGAATACTGCGATGGTATTGCCTTTGTTGAGCAACTCGTACGTTGCGTCATTGTTGAAAGGGATCTCGCTGGCATCAAGATGTACCCCGTAATGTTCTTCAACTAGGTCAAGAGCATCCTGGATGATTGTTAAGGTGCGCAGACCCAGGAAGTCCATTTTTAGAAGTCCCAGTTCTTCACATGGTACAGCCGGATATTGGGTTATGACCTCGTCGCCTGACCCTTTGGCAAGTGGTACTAGATTCGACAGCGGCTGATCGCCGATGATGACTCCCGCTGCATGAATGCTCATATTACGGTTTAACCCCTCCAGAACACGCGAATACTCAAAGGCGTCATGAATCCAACTTTCATCCTCACGTCGGCGCCGCAGGTCGGCGCTTTCTTCCAGGGCTTTTTCCAAGGTGATTTTAGGGTCGTTGGGGATAAGCTTAGTGAGCATGTTCCCTTCTGCGAAAGGCCGGCCCAGCGTCCTGGCTACGTCCTTGAGAACGGCCTTTGTTTTCAGGGTGCCGAAGGTGCCTATCTGGGCAACACTGTCGTCGCCGTACTTATCCCGTACATATTGAATTACTTCCTGGCGTCGCCGCTCACACAAATCGATATCAAAGTCAGGCGGACTTACGCGATCCGGATTAAGAAAACGCTCGAAAAGTAATCCGTAGAGCAACGGGTCAATGTCGGTGATATGCGTAAGATAGGCGACTATACTTCCGGCCCCGCTTCCCCGGCCGGGACCAACCGGAATACGTTGCTCGCGGGCGAACCGGATAAAATCCCAAACCACTAAAAAGTAACTGGTAAAACCCGTTTGCTTGATTATCCGCAATTCATGATCCAAGCGGTCGATGATCTCGCGGCCTTTGTTGCTGAGCGGCTCTTCATGCGGATTAATATCATAACGTTCCGGTATCGCTTCGAGGCATATGCGTCGCAGTGTAGTTTGCTGAGTCTCGTCCTCCGGGACACTGTAAACCGGGTAGTGATTGGGAGCGTCATCCCCCAGTTTTAATTCCAAATTACACTTGTCAGCTACCTCCGCTGTGTTGCGGATGGCATCCGGTCGTTCGGCAAAAAGCTGCCCCATTTCTTCAGCACTTTTGAAGTAAAATTCCTGGGTTGGAAATTTAAGCCGTTTCTGTTCGTCAATCGTGGATTGTGTCCCTATACAAAGCAGGACGTCATGGGCCTCGGCATGTTCTTTTTGAAGATAGTGGACGTCATTAGTGGCTACCGGTTTTAAACCGTATTCATCGGCGAGCTTTAGTAGCTGCGGGTTAACTGTAGACTCTTCCTCCATGCCGTGATCTTGAAGTTCAAGATAAAAGTCGTCACGGCCGAATATATCGACATACTCCGCTAAAGCCTCGCGTCCCGCTTTTTCGTTATTTTCCAGTAAACGGGCCGGAATTTCGCCGCCGATGCAGGCCGACATGGCAATCAGCCCCGCGCTGTTAGCTGCCAGCACCTCTTTGTCAATACGCGGCTTGTAATAATAGCCTTCAAGCCAGCCAGCAGCATTAAGCTTGCATAAATTCTGATAACCCGAAAAATCCTTGGCCAGTAGTACCAAATGGAATCCCTGTACGTGAGGATCGCGGGAGTTCTTCTCAAAACGACTGCCGTTGGCAACGTAGAATTCACAACCGATAATGGGTTTCAAGTCACGTTTGGAAAGGGCTGTATAGAATTCTATGCAAGCCGACATGTTACCGTGGTCAGTGCAGGCAACTGCATTCATGCCGTTTTGTATGGCGCACTCGGCTAGCGCGTCCGCTTGACAGGCCCCATCCAACAGGCTGAAGTCCGTATGGACGTGAAGATGAACAAAACGTTCATTCATTGCGGACACCCTATTGCCCGAGCTTGGAGAGGAGTGTCTGCTTGTCCGTCAAGCCGACAATTTTCTCAGCAACTTCACCGTTTTTAAAAATAAGTATTGTGGGGATAGAGCGAATGCCGTACTGGGCTGCTGTCCCGGGGGCTTCATCAACATTGAGCTTGCCGACCTTTGTGCCGCCGCCGCTTTCCTCTGCGATTTCTTCGATAACGGGTGTAAGCTGTTTACACGGGCCACACCAGGGCGCCCAGAAATCAACCAGTACGGCCCCGTCGTTTTTCAATACTTCCTGTTCAAAATTGTTGTCTGTAAAAGTTTCAACCAATCCGGCCATGATTTGAGCTCCTTAAAATTTAAATTAGTGTTACGGTATGATATTCAGTAAATGTGTGTCATTGCCTGCTGAACTACAAAATACAAAAGTACGCTGGCGGCAATAAGTGCAGAAGCAACAGCCAAAGTTATTGCCACACCAGGTTCACCTTTGTCATCAGTCGCTGGAATCGGCGGCTGTTCAGTGGCGGCAGGGGCTTGAGCTTTCGGTTGTGTGCGCTGTTTAAGGCGCAATCCATCCTTTTTGCCAGCCTGTACCGTCTTTTCGGGATCTTCCTCTGAAGATTTTGTGGTTTTTTCGCTTTCTTCCGGCGATACCTTGACGGTTTGTTCAGCTTTTTTGGTGCCCGTCTCTGATGTTCGACCGGACTTTCCACTGGTCGCTTTTTTCTTTATTTTTAGGGTGCGTCCGCCGGATTTGGCACCTTGTCCGCCGCTTGAAGGCGGCTCTCCTGATGTTTTGATGGTCTTGCCGCTTCCCTTTCCCTTGCCGGATTTTTCGCTTTTCGACTTCGATACTTTTTTGAGGGGCTGGGTAGAAGTCTTTCCGTCCGGCTTCTCCGATTCTACCTTCTGAGTCCTTTCCGGCGTTTTCGTTTGAGCTTCGGCTTTTTCTTTTTTCTGCTCTTGTGACTGAGGTTTCGGTGGCGAGACTTTTAAGGTCGCATCGGCTTCACGGGATGCCGTCGTTCCTGCATCTTTATTTTTTTTGCCGCCGGGAGATCGCAACCTGACAGTATTTGCCGGGTTCATCATGTCGGCTATCTGTTTCTTTTTTTCCTGTACTACTTTCAGTTGCACGGTGTCGGGTTTGTGCTTTTCCTCCTCGTCCTCGGAGTTGCCGGGTAATACTGCTGTGGCTTCCGGCCCGTCTTCTTTTGTTCCTGTAACCCGCCTTATTTTGGAGGTGTTGGTGTCGCGTAAAGCCATGGGGTCAGTGACATCAGTATTTTTATTGTCGGTTTTAGTTTTATCTTGTGTTTCGTCATTTGCCAGCTCTTGCGTTTTCATTGTCGGCTTGTCCTCTGGAGCCTTTTCCGGTTTTTTGATTTTGAGGCGAGACGTTTCCGTTTTCGGTTGTCTCTGCTTTTGATTGTTTGCCGATTGAGTGTTCTGGGTATTATTGTGGCTGGTTTTTTCTTTATCAGGAGCTTTATCTTCAGGTACCATCGCGGACCTCCTTGCAAATCAAAATCAGAATCGAGAACATCTGCATAATACTATCTAATCCTCACCATATCCGAAAAAAACAGCATTTCAAACCAGTCTGAATAATGCATGTTCTAAGTTTGCCGCAGTGTTTTCGCAAAAACCCATGCATTATTCAGGTTGGCAGTTGCCGATTCGTCGCTCCCTATTATAGTATGGGTTTGTTTTTAGCGGCGATGAGCATCGAAAGGATAACGATGCGGTATAATTTATCTCAATATTGCCGTAAACAACTTAACCCCGGCCCGTGTTGGGTGTTGCGGTTTCTAAGCGTCAGTAATCAAAAGAGATTACAGTAGGCGTAACCAGAAGATGCAAACACCTTTGTAAACATCGGCAATACAAAAAGGAAGCAAGCTATGCAAAAAGTCACGGTTCAAGATCTGATGGAAGCAGGTGTCCATTTCGGGCATCAAACGAAGCGCTGGAATCCGAAAATGAAACCGTATGTCTACGGTGTGCGCCATGGGGTCACTGTATTTGATTTGGGTGTCACTATTCGGAAGTTGGCGGAAGCCTGCGATTTTCTGCGTAACGTGGCGCAAGAACAAGGATCGATCCTTTTTGTGGGGACAAAACGTCAAGCCCAAAACCTCATGCGGGAAGCGGCCGAAAAGACCGGTTCATTCCATATGTGTCATCGTTGGCTGGGGGGGACATTGACAAACAATAAGGTTGTTATGAGTCGAGTGAAACGGCTTAATGAGTTACGGCGCATGGAGGCTGAAAGTGAAATAGATGAAATGCCTAACAAAGAAGCCGCTGCCGCCCGACGGGAACTGGGAAAGCTGGAGCGCATCCTGGGGGGGATAGCTGATATGAAGAAACTCCCGGATGTTATGGTTGTCGCTGACATTGAGCGTGATGATATTGCGGTAAAAGAGGCAGTACGGCTGAATATCCCGGTTGTTGCTATCGTTGACTCCAACTGCAATCCGGACCCTGTTGATTATGTGGTACCCGGGAATGATGATGCTGTTCGTTCTCTCAAGGTTATTCTCAACGTCTTGGCTGCTGCTGTCATCGATGGCAAAACCCAAGCCAGCAAAAATGAAGAAGAAGCAGGCGAAAGCACGGAAGAGGTTACCGCGCATTTGAGTGCGGCGAAAGAAGCGGCGGCAAGTGATGTCGGCAGTTCTTCAGAAGGTGCTTTGAAAGAAGGAAAAGAAGCTTCGTCAGAAACCACGGAAAGCAAGGCACAGCCTGCTGCGGACGGTGCCGCTGAAGAAACCGACGCTGAGGATGAAGCCGGCAAAAAAACTGAAAAAAATGAAGAAACCGCAAAAGCGGAGAAAGAATAACTGTAAGCTTTAAGGCAGTTTGTTTTTTCAGGCTTGAACTGATCGGCCTATATGAAGGAAAATCGCCTTATCTTTATCTGGAAATAAAAAAGCTAAACGGGAATAAGTATTATGCCTAATATCACTGCTGCAATGGTAAAAAAACTCCGGGATCAGACCGGGGCCGGAATGATGGATTGTAAGAAAGCCTTGTCAAAGGCTGAAGGCGACATGGTTCAGGCCCTCGAGCATCTTCGAAAAGCAGGTGTAGCAAAAGCCGCCAAAAAAGCCGAGCGGACGGCAAAAGAAGGGGTGGTTCAGACTCAGCTTGCCGATAATACCGCGGTAATAGTGGAGGTTTTATGTGAAACTGATTTCGCTGCTAAAAACCCTAATTTCGTGAGCTATGCGGAAGATCTGGCGAAACGAATCGCTGCAGATTATGACGGTGATTGTGAACTTGGGGCGGATTTGGCCGATAAGGAAGAAGATCGTATCGGGGGGCTGGTTACTCAGATCGGCGAGAATATACAAGTGCGACGAGCCGTGCGCTGGGAAAGCAAAAATAAATTCGGGGAATACATGCATATGGGCGGGAAAATTGGCGTTGTCGTAGAAGCCGATGGGGCTTCGGACGATGAGATAATGAGGGATGTCGCTATGCATATCGCCGCTTTCAATCCGCGCTTTATAGCACCTGAAGATATTCCTGCCGAAATTCTGGAAAAAGAGCGCGAGATCGCTAAAGCCCAAGTCGAAGGTAAGCCGGACCACATCATAGATAAAATTATTGACGGCAAAATCAATAAGTGGTACACTGAAGTCTGCTTGACTAAACAACCTTGGTTGCGGGATGATAAAACCTGTTTGGCCAAGGTGGCCCCCAATATGAAAATTAAGCGTTTTGCACGCTGGGCAATCGGGGAAGAGCTGTAATCAGATATGAGTAAAAAGGTGTTTTATGGCGGAAAATCGCGCATTCAAACGCGTGTTACTCAAAATATCGGGTGAAGCCCTTAAGGGTAAAACAGAAAATCCCGGTAGCATTGATTCTGAGGCAATAGCCAATATAGCAAAGCAGGTGTCAAGCCTAATCCATTACGATGTCGAAGTTGCTATGGTGATAGGTGCCGGAAACTTGTTTCGCGGTGTTGCGGGTACAAAAAAAGGCATCACTCGGACAACCGGCGATTATATGGGTATGTTGGCGACCGTCATGAATGGTTTAGCTTTGCGGGATGCTTTTATAGCGGCGGGAGTTGATTGCCTCGTGCAGTCTGCACTCCCCGTAGAAGGAGTCGTGGCGGCGGTCGATATACGGGCGGCAGATGTGGCGTTGCGGGCAAAAAAGGTGGTAATCTTTGCCGGCGGAACGGGACACCCATTTTTCACCACTGATACAACCGCGGCCCTCAGAGCTTGTGAGATTGGTGCGGATGCAGTCTTGAAAGCAACAAAGGTGGATGGTGTTTATTCCGCCGATCCGGTGCTGTTTCCTGATGCTCAGCGCTATGAGGAATTATCTTTTGAAGAGGCTTTACAAAAACAGCTGGGGGTAATGGACTCAACTGCATTTTCCCTGTGCCGCGATAACTGTATAAAAATCGCAGTGTTCAACTTCTGGGAAGAAAATGCACTTTCCCGAGTTACGCAGGGTGATACTGGTATTGCCACGATAGTAGGGGCCCA
>JAWOEV010000191.1:0-11391 GCA_046482565.1 Lentisphaeria bacterium
AGCCCCTCTCGGGCTTTTGCGCTGTAAAGCATTACCCCGGAGGGTAGTACATTGCAGTGCAAAAGCCCGAGAGGAACCACCGGCGCTCCCAACATGGACCTGAGACCTTTTCGCATGGCGTCTAACTAGCCCAAGTTTCGCGAGTTGTTTTAGCCCGAATTTCTGCGAAGAACCGCATTTCAACTGTCGCCTCCCTTCTTCAGCCCGTACAGGGCCACGGCGACACCGGCCATTTCGCCGATTTTTTTACCCAGAGCGGGAAGTTCGAGCTGGCAGTTTTTGCGCATCTGCGGCCAGGCGAATCGGTCCAGTTTTTCTTTGACCGGCTGCATCAGCGTATCGCCGGAATAATAAAAAATAGTCCCGAGAATAATCAGCTCAGGGTTAAACGTCATCATGTGAATACCGATCCCCTGGGCCATTCTCAAGCACAGGTCATCCCAAAACTGACAGGCCTCCGGCACATTACGCTGGACAGCTGCTCTCAGGGTTTCGAATTTCAATTTTTGCGGGTCACCCCCGACCTCCGGCTGTTGCAAAAGCGGGTGGTCGGGTTGTCCCTTTACCAGTTCCTGCAAACGCTTTTGCACATTACGGCCACTGCAGAACGCCTCAAAACAGCCGTTCATTCCGCAGCCGCACTTGGGTCCGTTAATATCTATAACCACATGTCCCAACTCGCCGGCATTACCATCGACACCTTCCACTAATTGCCCGGCGCTGATGATCCCCCCCCCGATCCCGGTACTCATGGTCAGATAGAAAAAATCCTCGCAACCTTTGGCAGCGCCAAAATACCATTCTGCCAAGGCCCCACCATTCGCATCATTCTGCAGGATCACCGGAATTCCCAACCGGGCATGTAAATCATCCCTGATCGGGACATCATCCCAAACCATATTAGGGGTTTTTTCGATTACCCCCTCCGGTATGTTCAAAGGGCCCGGCGCACTTACGCCACAAGCAGCAAGCTGGTCTATTTCAATGCCTGCCTCTTTTCCCGCCGCCTTAATCATCTCAACGATATCCGGCAAGACCGAGGCGTAAGGTTTTTGAGTGCCGCCTTCAACGCGTTCGGAGGCCAAAATGGTACCATTGGGATCGGCCACGCAAACGGCAATCTTGGTGCCGCCTATGTCAATGCCGACAACTGGAAATGATTCGTTCTTCATTTTTATGATGTTCCTGACCTGAATTATGCAGAAGCGATTTGTATGTGCGAGACGGAGGAGCCCATTTTCAAAACAGGGTTGGATTACGTTCAGCGTGCAGTTTTTTTTCTATGGCGGTACAGATTGATTTCAAATTATTATCCCGAGCCAATTCCAGAAGCTTTTTCCAGTCGGGGGTACGACGGCGCAGATATTGACGATGAGCACAATCTGTAGGCAGTTCCGCACTCAAGGTTACGAGCCGTTTATTTCTCACCAAGTCCTCGGCGGAATCAGCCAGACTCTGCCGTATTCTGTCGTTTTTCACTTGTTGCAAGTCCGCCAGGATATTTTCGACACTGCCGTGTTCTTTTATAAGCTTTACTGCGGTCTTTTTTCCGACCCCCGGGACTCCGGGGATATTATCCGAGGCATCCCCGAGGAGCGCCAGATAATCGGGTATTAAATGCGGAGGCACACCGAATTTATCCTCCACCTCATGCGGCCCCACACGATCAAGTTTAGCTTTTTTACCGGGCATCCACTGGGTTGTGTTCCGGAGGGTAAGAACTTGCGCCACATCTTTGTCGGCCGAGATCAAATGAACTTCCATATCGGGGTTAGCCTCAGCGGCAGCGGCCAGCAGGTCATCGGCTTCAACCCCCTCCTTTTCCAATACGGGCCAGCCGGCCGCTTCTATCCACTGGCGAATACGTGGAAGCTGCACTTCCAGATCTTCGGGCATCGGGGGGCGGGTCGCTTTGTATGACGGCAGTATTTCGAGTCTCTCAGCGGGAGGGCCTTTATCGAAAACAACGGCCCCGTAAGCGCCGTCGAATTCCTCATCAACAAACAACAGGAAGCGGGCAAAGGAAAGCAAAGCGCTGGTCGGTTCTTCCCGGTCATTGGTTAAGCGCGGCAGGGCATGAAAACCGCGATAAATCTGGGAATAAGCATCAATAAGTACGAGCCGCTTGTTTTCTGACATGTGAAGAAACCTTGTGTAAAACTCGGGTCTAGACCGGCCATTGCATGAAAAAATGAGATTATGCGGGTCATGTATATGAATACCAAATTCTTAGACCGCTTGTATGAGACTTGACCGTTGCAGAATATTCAATTTTGAATGAACTGCCCGCTAAACTCAATTCAATATTCAACATTCAGCATTCAATATTCGGAATTCTCTCCCGGCCGTACCCGCGGCGATTTGTGCCGAGGGGTGGCTTATGGGAAATAAAGCGACAGCTTCAGCCCAGCGTGGCGCAGAACTCTTTGATGCGGGCACAGGCTTTCTCAATGGTTTCATTGTCGCAGGCGTACGAAAGGCGGACATGCGCATCCATCCCGAAAGGCGCCCCGGGAATCACTCCCACCTTGGCCTCTTCCAGAATCCGCTTGGCGAAGGTCATGGAATCCAGTCCAAAGGAGCTGATATCCGGAAAGATATAAAATGCGCCATGGGGGGGTTCCACCTTGATGCCGGGGATATCCTGGAGAAGCGCGAAAATCATATCGCGCCGCTGGCGAAAGGCTTCGCGCATTTCGTCAACCGGCTCCTGGGATCCCTGCAAGGCCGCAAGAGCCCCCATTTGGGCAAACGATGTCGGATTGGAAGTTGTATGACTCTGCAAGGCGCTGATGCGCTTGACCAGCCATTCCGGGGCAACCAGGTAGCCCAGACGCCACCCAGTCATGGAGTAGGCCTTGCTGAAGCCGTTGACGGTTACTGTACGCTCCCTGATTTCATCATTAAGCGAAGCAATGCTGACATGTTCATGATCCGAATCATAGATCAGCTTTTCATAAATCTCGTCCGCTAAAACAACAAAATTGTGCTCGACTGCCAAAGCGGCGATTGCTTCGAGCTGTGAACGCGAATACATACCGCCGCAGGGGTTGGACGGGGTATTAAGAACCAGTAGCTTCGTCCGGCTTGTTATTGCCGCCCGCAGATTTTCCGGCGTCATACAAAAACCGTCTTCAGGCGAGGTTTCCACGGGCACTGCGGTGGCCCCGGCGGCCCGAACCATTTCCGGGTAACTGACCCAGTACGGTTTGGGCAAAATCACCTCGTCGCTGGCAGAGCACAGTGTGACAATGGTACTGAAGACACTGAATTTTGCCCCGGGGGCCACGATGACCTGTCCGGCTTCGCACTGAATGTCGTTTTCAGCGCTAACCTTCTGCGCGATTGCCTCCCGCAACTCCGGACGTCCCGGTACCGGCGTGTATTTTGTATCACCGGCCTCGAGAGCCTTAACCGCGGCCTTCTTGACATGCTCAGGGGTATCGAAATCGGGCTCCCCGGCACAAAGGCTGGTGACGTCTATGCCCTCCTTAATCATGGCCTTGGCCTGGGATGAAATCGTCAACGTCGCCGAAGGTTGCAGGCTACCGAGAGTTGGGGATACGGAAATTTGCGGTTGGTCAACCATATTAATCACATTCCTCCAGAGTTCGGTTTACTTTTTCGATGAAATCCGTCTTACGCATTCTGAGAATTGCCATCTCGCGCTGGGCATTCTCGGGGCAGTCAGAGGCATGAGCAGTATTGACCATGATATCGGAGCCGAATTCACGGCGCACGGTACCATCCGGTGCTTTCGTCGGATCGGTAGGGCCAAGCACATCACGGATTTTATCAACAGCTACCTCGCCTTCATAAACGACCCCCAGCGTCCGGGCAGTGCCGGGGACCGCACGCAGTTCTGCCGGGCAGGCAGAAGGACGGCGGCTGCTCATAAATTCAACGATTTTTTCAAATTGATCATCCGCATAAGGAATACCGACATCCTCAGCCAACGATTCTTCCACCCCCTTCGACAACCTGATCCTTAATCTATCTTCAAGAATCTGCCGGGCCGTAACCCCGATACTGGGTGCCAGCTTGCGATGCAAAGCACTTTTAACCGGTCCGTAGAATTCAAGAGCTTGCGCAACAGACATATGTAGAAGCTTACAGCCGATCATGCGTAACCCGGTACGACTGAACATGTCAATTATTGTTCCCGGGCGAGCACTGCGCTGCCGCCAGCTGTCAGGCTTCAAGAGGACAAGTGTCTGCTCAACCTTTTCCGGGTTCGGATATTCGCAGATATTTTCAAGCAGAGGGGGTTGTTCCTGGAGAAAGTCAAGCCACATACGGATTTCTTCTTTGTTGTTGGAAACGCGATCGGACACCAGGACGGCTGGCTCGAAAAAGCGTATATTTCCCGTCTCATCATAGACTAAATCACCGTATGTATTGCGAATAGTCTCGCCGCTGTCTGCACTGATCGTTAAGCTGCCGACCACCGAGGAAATTTCGTCCTGCGCATTTTCACCGTAAAAAACCAGCATCAAAGCCCGATGCCGCCGACCGGTCGGCGACGGCGCCATGCTTTTACGAATGTAATACCTTATTGCCGCCCGTAATTTTTCATCTGCCGGCCCGGCCCCGGGCATCACTGAATCAGCATAGCGTTCGGACATTTCGCGGTCCAAAGCAATCATCTGAGAAGCAACCAGTTGCGAGGAGATACACCCGAACAAACGCGACAATACCGCTCCCGTACGGGACTTACGGATTGTGTAAGGGGTTATTATGGCGTACGCGAGTTCCTGAGCCATCTGCGCCACTCCTGGAAATTTACAGCATCATTTGCTTGTTAAACTTTGTAACATAACCTAATTGCCTTGAATTGCACACTGTTACCAATAAATCAATAGAGCTCTAATTTTGTCGTTCAATTATTGCATTAAACAGCTCCGGGAAGTATTATAAAGAGCAATATTGTTCAGTAAAAAAACGGCCAGAAAATTTAAAATACCCAAATGCCCAAGCACGAAAAAACCTGGCGGATAGGTCAACGATAACGCCCGCCGATAGCGGGCGGCCACTCAGTTCAGGCAAAACACACTTCACTGCATTTTAAAGTTAAAAACATGATCCCTTCCAACCTTAAGTTTAGCAAGCTCAACTCAGCCGGCAACGATTTTATCTGCATTGATAATACCGACGGATCACTGGACCCCATTTCGAAATCGGAGTTCTGCGAAAGTTTTGTCAGGGTTCTGACTCAACGCGGCTTGGGGATCGGGGCTGACGGGGTAATCGTCGCCTGCGAACTGAACCGGCACGCGGGGGTTGATATAACGGCCCGCTTTCTGGAGCCGGATGGTTCGGAGGCTTGGCTCTGCGGCAACGGCACGGCGTGTTTCGCCTACTGGGCGATTACCTCGGGGCTGGTCAAGGGGCCGAGTGTAATAATCCGGACGCGAGCCGGTATAGCCGAAGCCCAGACCTCGGTCGAAGATCCGCGCTTCGTCACTGTCTGTGTCCCGGATCCCACGGACATCAGAATGTCCATACCGCTACAGATCAATAATACCCGCTGGGAAATCGACTACGTTAACACCGGCGTTCCGCATGCGGTCACCTATGTCGAGCATCTCGACCGCCTTGATGTTGCCCACTGGGGTAAGCACCTACGGCATGCCCCGCAATTCGCGCCTGATGGGGCAAATGCCAATTTTGTGGAAATACTCGGCGAAGGACGCCTAGCCATCCGGACCTTTGAATTCGGCGTGGAAAACGAGACCCTGGCCTGCGGCACCGGCTCCTCGGCAGCGGCCATTCTGGCCGCGTTGCGACACAACTGGCCAGCGGAATATATGACCGGCCAAAAGCCGGTTGAGGTCATCACCCGCAGCGGTCGAAGCTTATGGATACGTTTCGTTTCGCACGGCAACAACCAAATCAGTGATGTTTGTATGCAAACCCGAGTAGCCGCAATCTACGACGGCACCCTCCGCCCCGAATTCAAGAACGATATTGAAAAATTACGGGAAAGCAATGAGGGCAAAGGTTAACCCATACAGGAGGCCAGAGAATGCAAGATTGTATATTCTGCAAAATCGTCGCGGGCGACATACCGTCAGAAAAAATTCTGGAGGATGATACGGCCTATGCTTTTATGGATATAGGGCCGCTGGCTGAGGGACACGTTCTGCTGATTCCGAAGAAACATTATGAAACCCTGGATGAAATGGCTGCCGACGGCAGCGGTAAACTGCTCCGCCATCTGCCTGGCCTGGTTCGCGCGGTTCAAGACGCTACCGGATGCGAAGGGGTCAATGTCCTCCAGAATAATGGCCGTGCGGCCCATCAGGAAGTACCGCACGTTCACTTTCACATTATTCCCCGTAATTCCGGCGATAAATTTCATTTCAACTGGCCGGCCAGCAGCTATCCGGAGGGGAAAATGCAAAAGCTGGCAACATCAATCCGGGCCGCGTTGTAATTACCGCTTCCAGAACTCGCGAATGTAGTCCCAGGCTTCCTGAGGATCTTCGCAGAAACGGATTATGTTCATGTCATCGGGGCTGATCAGACCACGGTCAACAAACTGTTCCCAGTTGATCGTTCCCCGCCAGAATTCCTCGCCGAAAAGAACCACGGGAATCGGCTTTACCTTGCGGGTCTGGGTAAGAGTAAGAGTTTCGAAGAGTTCATCCATGGTCCCGAATCCCCCGGGGAAGGCACACAGCGCTTTGGCGCGCTTCAAAAAATGCATTTTTCGAATGCTGAAGTAGTGAAACTGGAACCCCAGGCCGTCCGTGATATAGGGGTTTTCAAGCTGCTCGAAAGGGATGCTTATATTCAGCCCGACGGAGCGCGCGCCCGCATCATCGGCACCGCGGTTGGCGGCCTCCATAATCCCCCCGCCACCGCCGGTCATGATCACAAATTCACTGTTTTCGCTGTTACTGCTGCATTCGCTGACAATCCGGGCAAAGTCACGGGCTTTCTGATAGTAACAACTCTGCTCTTTCATGTGCCTGGCATGGCGCAGATCAAATTGTAATTGTTTGTCATCGGGCCTGTCGGCCGCGTTTTTTTCGGCCCTTTCAAGCTCTTTGGCCGCGGTCTCCGGGTCCGGGATTCGGGCGCTTCCGAACACCACGATTGTCGAGTTTACCTTGCACTCCGTCATGGTCACTTCGGGCTTCAGATATTCCAGCTGCAGACGTGTGGGACGGCACGGATCGCTTTTCAGAAACTCAATATCTTCATAAGCCTTCAATGAGGGTTTTTGTTCCATCTAGGGATATTTTCCTGTTTATTTCAGAGATATAGTTTTCGCATGGCGTCATGCTATGGCCACAGAGTTATTTCCCGCGCATTGCCTGGACCCATTCCTGGGCGTCTTTCTGGATTTCCGCAGCTCGCGACGAGTTGGATATTTCTTCTATGAAGCGTTTGAAGAGCTGGGTAATCATGGTCTGGAACACATAAATATTGGTAACCCGCTCCTCAAAAATACTGGCCGGATCAAGAGCTTCGCCTTCCGGCAACTTCATACTCCGGAAAACAAAATTATCGGCATCAATATTGGTCTGCCACTGCTGGTCTTTACCACGCACCATCGTCAACTTGGCGCGTTTCAGTTTTTTGCCGACACTGAGAGCTGCCTTAGCTTCGGCACTGGCGGTCGGTACGCCTTTACGGATAGAGGACTCTAGGGCACCGGTATCTTCAGCCACGAAAACCAGAGGGCCGTCAATCATCATACTGAAGTCGCCTAACTGATTTTTCGGCAACACGCCGCCATGCTGTTCCAGGTAAAACCAGAGCCACGTCAAAAAGCTCTGGCCGAGAGTCCCCCCGGCAACTGTATCCGGCACACTATCCGAAAAGTTGAGCACCGGCAAGGCGGAAGGTTCTGCATCGGTCAATTCTGTTGCCAACAGTTCCGGCTCGATCGGCACGGGTTGAATACCGACAGTCTGGTAGAAGGAAGCCATAAAGGTGTCAAGCTGTTTATCGGAAGTCGCTCCCAGGTAGAGCTTTTTATAGCCTTCATCCACGACAAAATCCATACCGCTCAAGGTCGGCGGCATATCCGGCAGTAAGCGCTCAGTAACGTCTTCCTTAATCTGCTTCTTTTGTTTGCGACTGATCCGGTCGCCGCCCTGCTCCTGCAGCAAAGCCAGTTCCGCCATCCGGCATTCGGCTTTCAATAAAGAGGCCGGAATCTTGCGCTCCGCCTGACGCAAAGTCAGATGCAGATAGCCGCCCGCATAAGCGGTCTGGTCGTCAATCCGGGTTTCGAGCAGATGCCGACCGCTGACCCACCCCCATTTCGGTTCATTCTTGACATATTCAAGCGGGCCGGCCGCTTTTTCCGCAAATCGTTCCAGTGCGTCCTCCGGCATCGGTTCCTTGAGATCGCAGACTCGAAAACTGATACTTCCTGAATCAAATGGCATTATTAGTGTTTCTCCTCCAGTATTTACAATTTGCTAATTTATTACCAATTACGTATTAAAATTTATAACTTCAATCATTGTCCGACTTTTTCGGGCGGTAGGGATGAATCCAGGATCCGAGGGCGGGAACCTGGCGCGTCTGCACCCAGACTTTTCCCGCGCCGCGGAAACGGCAGACCAGCCCTTCACCGGAAAAGAAAAGTGACTTGTAGCCGCCGACTGACGAGACATTATAATCAAGCCCATCAGTAAAGGCCACAATATGACCCGTATCCACCACATATTCTCCGTCCACATCCACTTCCGTCATAGCCCCATAGGTTGAGAACCACAGGTCACCCTGCCCCGAACACTTGATGAGAAAGAGTTTTTCACCGGAGAAAAAACCTTTCATAAACCCCTGCCATTTGGTGGCCACCTCCACGTTCATGCCGGAGGCCACGTAAGCAGAGTTCTGCAGAAAAATCGTCTCATTTTCCAGGTACACATGCTCGACATCACCGGGTGCGGCCGGGGCAATCCCAATCCGGCCGTCGCCGCCCTCGGCGGTAAATTCATTGATAAAAATCGATTCCCCGGTCATCATCCGCCCGAAACCACCCTTGAATTTCGTTTTCATATTGATGTTAGTATCCATGGTGGCCATGGCCGAAGATTCGAGCTTCAGGGTTTCTCCACCGGGAACCGTAACCGTGATAAAGCCGTAATCAGGCCTGCATTCCATTTCATAACGCATTTCGCATTTTTCTTTATCCATTACACTCTCTCCCTTAGCAAACACTTATAAGGTATCTGTTGATCAGCTCCGCGGCTTCAGCTTCGGTCCCAGTTTATAACCAAATGAAGGGGGATTATGGGACTGGCACCACACTGTCCCCTTCCCGCGGAAACGGCAGACAAGTCCCTCACCGCCCAAGATAGATGAAATCCAGCTCCCGCCAGCTTTTGAAATACTGAAGTCAAGCGCCTCGTTGAAGGCCACAATATGGCCGGTATCGACAATATATTCACCGTCAACTTCCACCGGATATATGGCCCCGAATGAATTCACCACCGCCTTGCCGCTACCGCTAAGTTGCAGCCAGAAGGCACTCTCACCCGACAGGAATGATTTGAACCCCTGCCAGCCGAAATTTACCTCCACCCCTTCAGCGCTGGCAACGAACGCCCCGCCCTGCACTATGAGATTCTCATTGTCGAGCTCGTACACCATCATGTCGCCCGGGAGGGTTGTGGAAAGCCAAACTTCACCTGCCCCACCGCCGGCGGTATAGTGGTTGAGAAAGAAGTTTTCCCCCGACAACATCCTTTTCAGGGCTTTTCCGAAGCTGCCCTGACCTTTTTTATGAGTGGTTGTTTCAATATCAACGTCACCGCTCATTGAAATCATTGCCCCGCCTTCGGAGGTAAACGTTTCACCCGCGTCCAGAGAAACGCGGGCAGCGGCATTGCCAGGTCCGTGTTTAATTTCTATATTCATCGTCGTCTCCTCATACAATCTTCGGATTCAGCCAGCTGGCGAGTCCGGCAATACTGCGGGTCTGAATGTAATACTTACCTTGCCCTTGCAATCTAGTGACCAAGCCTTCACCGCCGAAGAAGGAAGAGAAAATGCCACCGGCAAGCTGCATGCTCAGCTTTATCCCGGGATTATAACCAACCAAGTGACTGGTATCCACTATGCATTCACCCTGCAGATCCCGTTCAAGAATACCGCCGTAGGCGCCGAACCATACCGTCCCGGTCCCTTTAACCTTAAGCCGAAACAGACCTTCACGCCCGACAAAAGAGGCCAACCCCGCCCAGCCGATATCCAGTTCGACATTCGGTGTGGAGGCAATATACGCCCCCGGTTGCAAGTAAAAAATGTCGTTGTTCAACTCCAGCGAACAGATATCCCCCGGCGTGCCCTGCACCAAGGTCACCCTTTGCGTTTCCTTGGTACCATTGGAAAACTCGTTGACAAATAAGCTTTCTCTGCCTAGGTATTTTTTGCCCAAACCGGAAAAAAGTCCGCCGTTAAATTTGGCCTGCATACCAAGTTCAGCGCTCATGCTCGACATGGCATCTGATTCGGCTACAACTGACTCCCCGGGTTCCAGATCAATATCAACATAACCGAAGGACGGCTTCCCTTTTATTTCTGCTTGCATAAATGCATTTCTCCCTTGTCGTTCTACCGCTCGAGCAGAATCACTGCCGATCCAGTCGGTCGGACTCTGCCCCGCAGTTGCGCCGTGCGCGACAAAGCATGAGAAAACATCCCATGGGATGGCAGTGACAATTTTTCTAAACATAGCCCGAACCAACCGACACTGCAATTAAACATCAATAAAGAATTTGCCGGATTCAGCCCCGACCGTGAAGAAAATAATTCACTGTCATCCCATAATTCCAAAGAAATGGGGTGATTTTCGATCCCGATAGCGGTGGACGAGTTTGTTAACCCGGATATTGCAGGTCTGTGGTTTGAGTTGTCAAGTCGTGTTTAAAGAAAAACATTGAACATACTCCTCGATGAAGTCTTTACACGACCGATATCCCATGGCTCTTACGCCGTCAAGAGTTATTTCTTCGGTTACTTTTTTCAACTTTGCCCGCACCTGCTTTTCAGTGCTCAGGTTTTTGGGGGTTATGCCGTTGAGCAGGTACCAGGCTGCCACTGTCAGTTTGCGGGCGACCGCGACGGTGGCCTTGTTGGCACCTTTGCGCATTTTCATAGCCAACCCCCAGCGCTTGACGGGGTTGTTTTCGTTGCTCTTGGCCCGCATGAATGATTTTGCCGCCTGGATCAGCCGGGACCGGACACGATTGCATCCTCTCTTGCGGACGCGTCCCGGTTTGCTGCTGTCGGCACTTTCTCTGACTGAGGGGTTGAGCCCGATGTAGGCTACCAGCTTTTTGGGATTTGCGAACCGCCGGATATCCCCCACCGCTGCGATCATTTCGAAAGCAGTAAGAGCACGAATACCGCAGAGCTTCATCA